>JBCCVK010000045.1:0-10547 GCA_039195495.1 Pseudomonadota bacterium | reverse complement strand
CCCTCTGCCCGCACCACATCTTCCAGGTCCTCACCAAACGCGCCGACAGAATGCGGGCGTATTGTATTGGCCTCGGCGTCCCGGGTCGCGAACACCAAATCAAAGACGCGGCCCGCAAGGCCGGGGCGCCCCTCAGAGACATGGAGGTATTGAGCTGGCGCATCACGGCCCTGCCCCTCCGCAACGTGTGGCTGGGGGTCTCCGCCGAGGATCAGGCCCGCGCTGATCAGCGCATCCCCGATCTGCTCGCCACCCCCGCCGCCCTCCGCTTCGTCTCCGCAGAGCCGCTCCTGGGGATGGTGGAGCTGACCCGGCTTCCGGGCTGCGATGCCCTGAACGGAAGACGCTGGGGTGGGCTTGATGGCGATGTACGGCGCGGATGGTCCAGCGGCGGCAACGCGCGCCTCGACTGGGTGATCTGCGGGGGCGAGAGCGGCCGGGGCGCCCGGCCCATGCATCCCGACTGGGCCCGGTCCCTGCGCGATCAGTGTCAGGCGGCGGGTGTAGCCTTCTTCATGAAGCAATGGGGAGAGTGGCTGCCTGCGGAATTCGGAGCAGCGCCTGACATCCATTTCCAGGACGGGTCCTGGATGGATGCCAACACATTGCCCGACATCGATGGCGAAGACGGCTGGGCCTTCGACGAGTTCAAGGCACACGCACTCTTCAAACGCGTCGGCAAGCGCGCCGCCGGCCGTCTGCTTGATGGGCGCGAGTGGAACGAGGCGCCGAATGGATAAAAGGTTGAGACATGACCGAATTACATTGGACGAGGCAAATGGCTTTGTCGATCGGTTCCATCGCCATCACGGTCCGGTCGTCGGCCATCTGTTCAGCATCGGAGCCTTTCGGGATCTCGAAATGGTCGGCGTCATCATTGTTGGTCGGCCGGTGTCCAGAATGCGTGACGACGGCCGAACCGCGGAAGTGACGCGCCTGTGTACCGATGGCACGAAGAATGTCTGTTCATTCCTTTACGGCAAGGCGGCGCGCGCGGCGTTCGCCCTGGGCTTCACGAAGATCGGGACATACACATTGCCAAGCGAAGGGGGCGCATCCCTGCGCGCCTGCGGCTGGCGGTTGATGGGTCTGCGCGGAGGCGGTGAATGGACCTGTCCGTCCCGCCCGAGAAAGCCGATGAAATCGCCGATCTCTCAAAAGTGGCTCTGGGAAAAATGGAACGAGGCGCCCGATGGCCGTCCCTGAGCTACCGCCGGTGGCGCTGTCGATCCGCCAGCCCTGGGTCTGGGCGATCCTGCAGGCGGGGAAGGACGTGGAGAACAGAAGCTGGTCGACCAAGTTCCGCGGACCGATCGCCCTTCACGCCGCCAAGACCATGACCCGCGCCGCGTATGCGGATGTCCGCAACGTTGCCGCCGGCCTCGGGATCGAGGTCCCGCCCGCGGCGCAGCTGGCCCGCGGCGGCATCGTGGGCACCGCCGAGATCGTCGATTGCGTCAGCACCAGCGACAGTCCGTGGTTCTTCGGTCCCTACGGTCTGGTCCTGCGGCGGGTGCGCCCGGTGCCGTTCCTGCCCGTGCGCGGCGCCCTCGGCCTCTTCGCATGGCGGGAGAGAACCCCATGAGCGCGCTGCAGGCCGAGATCCGGCAGGCCGTGGAAGCGGCCACCGCCCCGCTGGCGCGCGAGATCGCCGGCCTGCGGCGGATGATGGAGGCGCAGGCCAAGGCCGCCCAACCGGAATTCGTGACCGTCAAGGAAGCGGCGGCGATCCTCAAGCTCACCGAGAAGACTATTCACCGCTACTGCGCCGAAGGCCGCCTGGAGGTGCGCCGGGACGGCCGCAGGAAACTCATCCGCTACGCCGGCCTAATCGAGACGGCGCGCTAGTTCCTCGGCCGTCTCGTTGTAGTAGACCTGCAGCATCCTGATGTCCCTGTGCCCGACCATGCGGGCCAAGGACAGCACGTCGAGCTTCGCCGCCAGCCGCGTGATCGCCTCGTGGCGGCTGTCGTGAAAGCGCAGGCCCTCGATCCTCGCCTTGTCCCGCGCCTTCCGGAACAGCGCATCCAACTGCTGGCTGGTCAGGCCGAACACCGACCCGCCGGTGTCGGGCAGGACATCGAGCAACGACAGGGCGGCGATGGATAGGGGCACCCTGCGCGCGGTGCCGTTCTTGGTCCGGGGCAGGGTGGCGACGCGGGTATCGCGGTCGATCGCCTCCCAAGTCAGGCCGACGATCTCGCCCGCGCGCATGGCGGTCTCGATGGCGAAGCGGAAGGCATGAACGGCGCGCGCCGTCGCCTGCGCCAGATCGGTCCCGGCGGCGGCGATCAGTCTCTCGATCTCCTCCCCCGACACCCGCCGGTCCCGTGCTGGAGGTGAGGCAGGCTTGCGTACGTCCGACAGCGGGTTCGTCGCGATCAGTCCCCATTCCTTGCGCGCGGTGGTCAGCACCGCGGACATCAGCACCATCTCCCGATTGACGCTGGCCGGGGCCACCTCCCGCAGCCGCCGGTCGCGCCAGTCCGCGAACTCCGCCGGGCCGAGAGCGGACAGACGCAGACCGCCGATCGCTTCCCGCTTCAGCTTCTCCAGCCGGATGATCTCCCAGCGTGCCCCGCGCTTCTTCGGGGATGCCTCGCGCGCATAGCGATCGAAGACGTCTTTCAATGTGAGGGTCGACCGAGGGGGGTCGGCACTCGTGGCCAGGTATTCCTGCCGGACGGCCCAGTCCTGGGCCTCGCGCCTGGTGGCAAAGCTGGCCGATTTGCGCACGCCCTGCCGGGCGATCTGCGCCTGCCATTTGCCGGAGGGGAGTTTCCGGAACGTCGCCATGGGTCGGATTCGTAATCCGTTCGTACTGGCGTGTCAATTTTCGTGATTCGTTTACGGTGTGTTCACACCCCGGGAGTGGGTCGAAAACCGCCATATGTCCATGAAACAAAGGAAAGAACAGGACATAAGGGGAAAAGTGGTGGTGCCGCTTGTCAGACTCGAACTGACGACCCCATCATTACGAATGATGTGCTCTACCAACTGAGCTAAAGCGGCGTACTGGACACAGGATGGCCCCGCGATTTCGACTTCAACTTCGCCCCTGCGCGACGTTGGGCCGAACACGCTCACGTTAGCAGGGATCGGGAACGAGGGGTAGCCCCGTTTTCATTCTCGGCCGCGCAAGCCGCCCGGGCGACCGGCGACCAAGCGGACTTCACTGCCGCCCTGCCGTTTGGGTCGATCGATCACCGTTCTCGGCATTGGCGAGAAGCGACAAGCGTCACTCCGGCATCGGAAAAACCATATGATCCGGTCAGGTTTCGGTGACTTTCGCTTCCCAGATACTCGGCGCGCATGTCATCGACACGCGCACGAAGCGCCACGTCCGAAGGCGCCAAGGCGAAAGAACCGAATGCCGGGGATCGTTTCGCGTACGGCACTTCGACGGTTTCGAGTTTCCGATCAGGAGTGCTCGCAAGAAACCCCGTATGAGCGTGGCCCACACGCGCACAGGCGCCGGCCGCTCCATTTTGGACCGCACCCGCCGCCCCAATGCAAGTCCCGAAGCTTCGTGATCGCTTGTCGGAAACGCCGAAATCAATCGCGGAACGATGTTGGAACTGATCCCGGATGACCGCAAGAACTGCCTTATCGTGCCTTGCGACCGATCCGTAACCGGACAGCCCCAGAGGATTGCCTTGCTTCACCGGAAGGCCCAGACAGGCCGGGTGGGCAAGACATCCAGCCGGCGTTCTCCGGTGGCGCAGAGCCCGGTCGTCATCCGCCAGTCACCGATGGACAGACCTGGAAGACGTTGGGCAAACTCCGTCTCTATGGGCTCAAAAACTTCGCCAAACGCCCGAAAGACATGTCGAGCTATATCCACATCGTGCCCCTGAACCTTTCCGGCGGCATCGTGGAAATTGAAGGGCGGTTCGATCAGGTCGGCGAATCTCATCGGCCTCCTCCCAGGTCGAGGCTTCCCCGTTTCACGCAACCGGCGGAGAAACGTCAGCCATTCCATATCTTCTTGATTGAATTCCCCGCGATCATCGCAAGCACGCCCGATTTCACGCAATATTCCAGAATTCACATGGACCCGAAGCGCGGCGACCATCCGCCGGCAAAGTGCACGCCTTGGTGGTTTCGGAGCTCCCCCAATGGCGCGCGCCCTTGCGAACCGCCGGAGCAACCCGGGTCAACTTTTTTCATGTCCCGTTCAAAAATCCGATCGGGCCGTCACCTGATAAGGGGGGTCGAACCAATGCTCTTCCAGATTTGGCGTGCCGCCTATCCGGTCAATCACGGCGAACAGTCCAGGCGCATGGAGCGGCGTCAGAACCCCATGCCATGTATTTCGACGATAATTCACCGCCTGACCGGGACGCGTCAGAAAGGCCCGGGGTAGACCCGGCCTGCCCCCTTCGTCCAAGGCGACGGTGACCAGAAACGGATTCTGGCTCATCGGGATGAAACATTGCGACCCTTCGGGATGGCGTTCGACCATCTCGAGCATATGGGGCAAGGGGCGCGGCCGAGCGTTGAACAGGCTGACACCCGCCCGCCCGTTCGGCCCGAAATCCAATCTGGCGCGATCATGATATCGATGACAGAAGCCCTGGTTGATGATCCTGTCGGGAACACCCGTACAATCGAGCAAATCGCCGAATGGCGCAAAGGATGCCTGCGTCACGCATTCGACCTTGACGGCGTTCATGTCCGGCTCAGACGAAGTTTCGGATGCCGATTGACGTCCTTGTAGAGCAGATATCGAAAGCGGCCGGGCCCACCAGCATAACATGCCTGGGGACAAAAGGCGCGCAGCCACATGAAATCCCCCGCCTCGACCTCGATCCAATCCCGGTTGAGTTTGTAGACCGCCTTACCTTCCAGCACGTAAATCCCGTGCTCCATCACATGGGTTTCCTCGAACGGGATCACGGCGCCCGGTTCGAAGGTGACGATATTGACATGCATGTCATGGCGCAGATCGTCCGGATCGACGAAGCGGGTCGTCATCCAGCGACCACCGGTGTCGGGCATCTCGACCGGCGCGACGTCTTTTTCGTTGGTCACGAAGGGGGCTGGCGCGTCGAGACCGTCCACCATCTCATAAGCCTTGCGCAACCAGTGGAAAATGGTTTCGACGTCGCTCGAATTCCGGATCGTCCAGTCGCACCCTGCGGGAAGATAGGCGTAACCACCTGCATTCAAGTTGTGAACCCGTTCACCGATGGTAAGACATATGCCACCCGAGGCGACGAAAATAACGGCCTCGGCGCCCATGTCCGGTTCGGGCCGGTCGCTTCCGCCGCCAGGCGCCAATTCCACGATCATCTGGCTGAAGGTTTCGGCGAATCCACTCAGTGGCTTCGCGAGAAGCCAGCCGCGCATCCCCGTCCAGTCGGGCAGGGCGCTGGTGACGATGTCTCTCTGAACGCCGGCGGGGATCACGGCATAGGCATCGGTGAATACGGCACGCCCGGTCATCGGGGCGGTCTGGGGCGGAAGCCCCCCCGGAGGGGTGGCATAACGGGTCATGACGGCAAAAGCCGGTTCAGACGCAGGCGGGCGATCCGCTCCACCTGCCGGCAGGCTTCGGCGAATTCCATATCACGGTCGTTTTCGATACGTCGCCGGAGGGCGGCGAGGATACCGGTTTTGGTATTGTCGCGTACGGCAATGATGAAAGGAAACCCGAACCTGGCCGTATAGCGGGCGTTCAGATCGGTGAATATCGCGTGTTCCGCATCTGTCAGCGCGTCCAGCCCCACCGAGGCTTGTTCGGCCGCGGATTCCGATGTCAGCCGCTTGGCGGCCGCCAATTTGCCGGCAAGATCGGGATGCCCGGTCAACACGCTCAGACGTTCGCTTTCGGAGGATGAGCGGAACACGCGGGCCAGAGCGTTGTGCATCCCCCCCGCAGTGTCATGCGCGGGACCGAGTTCCAGATCGAAGGCGCGTTCGGCAATCCAGGATGCGTGTTCGAACACGGTCCCATAGACGGCGACGAACGTGTTCCGATCCATCCGAGACGGCCGCCGACGGTCCGCCGGGGGATGCGTCAAGGCCCAGTGGCGCGCGATGTCGATGCGGCGCGCGAACCAGACCGCATCGTGCGATCTCGCATATTCGATGAAGCGGCGCACCGCCCCGGCCCGGCCCGGTCGTCCGGCCAAACGGCAATGCAGACCGACCGAAAGCATTCGGCCACCTTCATGGTAAAGCGTATCGAAACTGTCCTTGAGATAGCCGAAGAATTGATCGCCCGAGTTGAACCCCTGCGGCGTGGCGAACCGCATGTCGTTCGCATCCAGCGTATAAGGCACGATCAACTGGTCCCGTTCGCCAAATCGTATCCAATAGGGCACATCGTCGGCATAGCTGTCTGCGACATAGTCGAAGCCGCCCTCTTCGGCCACCAGCCGCACCGTATTGACCGAGCAGCGCCCCGTATACCATCCCAGAGGGCGCCGTCCCGTAACCTCGGTGTGCAGGCGAATGGCCTCCCGCAGATGGACGCGCTCTTCCTCCTCGGAAAAATCTCCGTAATCGATCCATTTCAGTCCATGACTGGCGATTTCCCAACCCGCTTCCTGCATGGCCGCCACCTGATCCGGCGATCGGGCCAGCGCCGTGGCGACGCCATAGACGGTAACGGGTATGTCGGCGGCGGCAAACAAGCGGTGCAGCCGCCAGAAACCGGCACGCGCGCCGTATTCATAGATCGATTCCATATTCCAGTGCCGCCGACCGGGCCAAGCCGCCGCGCCGACGATTTCGGACAGAAACGCCTCGGACGCGGCGTCCCCGTGCAGAATGTTGTTTTCACCGCCCTCTTCGTAATTGATGACGAATTGCAGCGCGATGCGCGCACCGGCGGGCCAGCCGGCCACGGGCGGCACGGCGCCATGGCCGATCATATCGCGGGGATAACGGGGCGCATCCGATGTCATGGAGGGCTTTCGAAGATGCGGTATCATGTCTCACTAGCGCGGATGTGTCCGAACGTTCAAGGCTGGCGGCGAAAATGATTGCACTTGCCAAAGCAATTGTCCAAGCCTTGTGCGCGGATGGAGGGGGCATGGCCGAAGGGTTTTTGACAACGCATGTTCTGGACGTCGCGCATGGACGGCCCGCTGCGGGGTTGAAAGTGGCGCTCTACCGTATCGAGAACGGCGCGCGCGCCTTGCTGGTCGAGAAAACGACGAATGCCGACGGCCGCACCGACGGTCCGATCCTGCCGGTCGAGAACTTCGAAACCGGGTGGTACGAGTTGGTTTTCTTCGCGGGCGATTATCTGCGGTCGAGCGGTTCGATCGAGGGGAAGCCGCCGTTTCTCGATCAGGTGCCGATCAGGTTCGGAATGGCCGAAACAGATCACTATCACGTGCCGCTGCTGCTCTCGCCCTATGGCTATTCCACCTATCGCGGCAGTTGAACGAACGATCGTAAGTATTTGGGACCGGGAAAAGACGTGCCATGGTTTATGATCTGACCGCGTTGGGCAGTTGGTTGGAATTCGCGATCCGCTGGACCCACGTGATCGTAGGCATCGCCTGGATCGGTTCGTCCTTTTATTTCATCGCGCTCGATCTGGGCCTCGACAGAAGCCGGAGCCTGGAAAGCGGGGCCGACGGAGAGGAGTGGCAGGTCCACGGCGGCGGTTTCTATCACATACAGAAATATCTGATCGCGCCCAAGAACCTGTCCGAACGTCTGGTGTGGTTCAAATGGGAAAGCTATTCGACATGGCTTTCCGGCTTCGCCCTGCTGATCGTGGTCTACTATCTCGGCGCGGAATTCTATCTGATCGATCCGAACGTGATGGCGCTAACGGTGTGGCAGGCGGTAGCGATCTCGAGTGGATCTCTGATCTGCGGCTGGTTCGTTTATGATCTGATCTGCAAATCCCGGTTCGGTGAGAACAACACGCATCTCATGCTCCTGCTCTATCTCATTCTGGTGGCGATGGCCTGGGGATATGTTCAAGTGTTCTCGGGCCGGGCGGCGCTGCTGCATCTGGGCGCCTTCACGGCGACGATCATGTCGGCCAACGTCTTCATGATCATCATCCCCAACCAGAAGATCGTGGTCGACGATTTGAAGGCGGGCAGGGTTCCCGACGCGAAATACGGCAGGATCGCAAAGCAGCGATCGACGCATAACAACTATCTCACCCTTCCGGTCCTGTTTCTGATGCTGTCGAACCACTCTCCGCTGGCTTTCGCGAGCAAATACAACTGGGTGATCGCCAGCCTCGTTTTCCTGATCGGCGTCGCGATCCGTCACTATTTCAACACCGTTCACGCGCGCAAAGGCAACCCGACCTGGACGTGGCTGGTGGCCGCGCTGATCTTTATCCTGATCGTCGGACTATCGACGACGGGTCGACGGGAGACGCACGAGGATGCCGCGCAGGCAGACGGCTTGCGGCGCTTTGCGCAAGCGGACGGGTTCGCCGAAGTCGAGGACATCGTCTTGAGCCGATGCTCAATGTGCCATGCGTCCGAACCGGCCTGGGCCGGCCTGCTCTGGGCGCCGAAAGGCGTGTTGCTGGAAACAAAGGCACAGATTGCGCGTCAGGCACCAGCGATCTACATGCAGGCGGGCATCAGCCATGCGATGCCGCCCGCCAATCTCAGTTACATGCGGCGGGACGAGCGGCGCAAGATCATCGAATGGTTCCGGGGGGCACAGGGGTCATGAGCTTTCAAGCCGCCCTTTTCGACATGGACGGACTTCTGTTAGATACCGAAGCATTGACGATCGACTGCATGCAGGAGACGGCAAGGGCGTTCGATTTGCCCGATTTGTCTCAAACATTCATCGGAATGGTCGGGTTGCGCAGCGACCTGGCCATGGCGGTTCTGAAACGGGGCCTGAACGGGGCGGTGGATGCGGAAACGTTTACCGCCGATGCAAGCGCCCGGATCGCCGAGCGAAGAACATATGGCATTCCGGTCAAGCCCGGCGTACGAGAGCTGTTGCAGCTTCTGCGCGCGCAAGGCACGCCCTGTGCGTTGGCGACATCCAGCCGAACGGAAACGGCGGAGATCTATCTCGCGCAGACGGGATTGCGCCGCTTCTTCGAAACACTGACCGGCGGCGACAAGGTCATGCACGCCAAGCCGCATCCCGAGATCTATCTGACCGCTGCGGCTTCCATCGGGGTCGATCCGAAAAAGACGGTCGCATTCGAGGACAGCGAACCCGGCGTGCGCGCGGCCCATGCGGCGCGCGCGCGCGTGGTGCAGGTTCCGGACTTGATCGCGCCTTCGGACGATCTCAAGGCGTTGCGCCATCACATCGCACCGGATGTTCTGAGCGGCGCGCGTGCCATCGGGCTGATCGACGGACCTGACATTCGATAAGGGCGGCGCGGCGCGCCAGGATGGGGGTCGCGTTGACCGCGAGTTCCTGCGCAGCATGCGCCGCGCAACCCTTCGCTTCGGGGATTTCAATTCCGTCGATCCGTCCCGCACTCACCGGGCACATATCCGCCGCGCCGGCTTTTCGGTCGTTTTCCCATGCCGCCGGCCAAGTGGCCCGCGCGCGCAAAGATCCATGGCCGCCGCCTGCGCGCCGCGAAGGCCGGGCGATGATCGATCGACACATCACGGAAGATGCCGTCTCGCGATCGGAGACGGCGCGACACCGGCATCTGCCACCCGCCATCGCATGACCGACCCGCAAAACGGATGCGACATATCCACCTCACCCAAGGCCGTTTCGCGCCAGAAGCGCCTTGAGGTCGGATTTCGGACGCGGGCCCAAATGACAGATCGTTTCACCCGCGATCACGTTTCCCATGCGGCCGCACGTGGTCAAATCCGCCCCCCGCAACACTCCATATAGAAAGCCGGCCGCAAACTGATCACCCGCACCCGTGGTGTCAACCGGGACGATGCGCTGTTCGACGGGAACATCGATCCGTCGGTCTCCTTCGCGCATTGCGACCCCCTTGCCGGATCGGGTACAGACCACCAGTTCACATTCTTCCACGGCAAGATCCAGCGCTCTATCGAGATCGCTGACCTGATAAAGCGAGGTCAGTTCGATTTCGTTGGCCATGACATAGTTCAGCGGACCCGCCACCAGCGTTCGGAAATCATCACGATGCCGGTCGACGCAGAATGGATCGGACAGGGTGATCCCGGCCTTGGCCCCAGCCGCACGCGCCAGACCGGCCGCTTTACGAAACGCGGCCTTTCCAGGGCTCTTGTCGAACAGATATCCTTCGAGCAGCAGAATATCGCAGTCGTTGATCACGTCGTCCGCGACATCTTCCGGGCCGACTTCGGTCGAGATCCCGAGATAGGTGTTCATCGACCGTTCGCCATTGGCGGACACGAAAATCATGCTGCGCGAAGACGGCAGTTCCGCCCCCGGAATCGGGGTATTGGGGAAGTCGGTGCCTTGATCGACCATGGCCTGAGCGTAATTGCGCCCTAGCGCATCGTTGGCCACACGGCCTATGAAAGCGGTTTTGCATCCCAGCATGCCAAGCCCGGCAAGCGTGTTGGCCACCGACCCTCCGGGGGTTTCCTCGCGTTCGCTCATCGCGGCGTAGAGCAGTTCGGCCCGGT
>JBCCVK010000044.1:0-10556 GCA_039195495.1 Pseudomonadota bacterium | reverse complement strand
GCCATAGATCAGCGCAGCGGCAAACAGAACGATAAGCGCGGTCGAGATCGCGTCGCAGAGCCGTTGAAAGCCGCGCGGCAGAATGTCGTAAAGCAGAAATATCCGGATATGGCTGCGTTGCTGCATGGCGTAAAGACCCGCGAGAAGGAATACGAACCCCGCCAGCCACAGCGACAGTTCATTGGCCCAGAGCGTGGGTCGTTCGAACACGTATCGTAAGACGACCTCGAATATCATGACCGACGTCAGCAGAACGATCAGCATCATCGTCACGCGGCCCAGAAAAACCGAAACGCGGTCAAACGCGCGCCAGCCTTCGAATTCCATGGGCGCGCGCCGAACGGTGGCGATGCCGAGCATCATCAGGACCGGCGACGAAAGCAGCGCCAGATAGTCGATCGCGTCTCCGGCGCCTCCGAAAAGGCCGGGCAGATCGGGGGTCACGTCGTTTCTGGCGTGGAGTGCGGCCAGTTGACCGTTTTCGGGGCCGAAATCGAGAATGAATGACGGCGCATGCCAGACGACCCAGCCGAAGCAGAAGCAGAAGGCAAGGGGTACCAGCCATTCGACGAGCGTTCCGTGTTTCTCGGCCATATCCAGATCCTGTAAAGTCGCGGGGCCGCATCCCCGGGGAAATGGGCGGCCCGCTGCGTGCCGGCCGTCCGGTTGCGCGTGTGCGTCAGTTGGAGACGAGGCCCAACTGATCCAGATAGGACAGATGCGATTCGACCAGCGCCTGGGCTTCCGGCGTGCTCGCGAATTCCAGCCAGGTCGCCTGTGCGGCGTCGCGGAATTTCTGCAGGTCTTCGGGTAACCATTCCGACAGGGTCACACCCTCAGCGCGCAATTGTGCCGCCGCTTCGGCGTTTTTCTTCTCGAAAGTCAGCGCGGTGCGCAGCGCCAACGACTCCATGGCGACGTTCATGATACGCTTGTGATGCTCGGGCATCGCGTCATAGACGTCTTTGTTACAGGCAAGATGGTCGGACGGCATCGAGTGGAAGCCGGGGAAGTTGGCGTATTTCACCAGATCGTAAAGACCCAGCCCCACGTTGTTGGCCAGTCCCGAGGCATCCGCCCCGTCGATGATGCCGGTTTCGAGCGCCGTGAAAATTTCGGTGAAGTCCATCACGATCGGCTTGGCGCCGAGTTTTTCGAAAATCTTGGTCTCCATGCCGGGGGGCGAACGGAACTTCCAGTCCTTGAAATCTTCGATCTTGGCGATCGGCTTCGAGGATGCAAAACTTTCCTGCCCGTAGACCCACCAGCCGATCAACTCCATGCCGTATTTGTTGTAAAGCGGTTTCGCAGCTTCCTTGCCGCCGCCGAAATAGAGCCATGACAGTTGCTGGTAAGGGGTCGAATACCCGCCCATGATATCGCCCACGAACTGAAATGCGGGATTCTTGCCGGTCTGATAACCGCCGCCGGTCATATCGCAGTCGAGAATGCCCGTAGCGGCCGCATCGAAGGTCTCGACCGATTTGACGACCGACGAGGAGTAGAACATCTCGACCTCGATCTCGCCGTTCGACATCGTCTGAATGTCGTCCACATATTGCGCGGCGAGCCTGCCCGAAACCGTCTCCGGCGCGTAATGCGTTTGGATACGCAGCTTGGTCGTCGTGGCGTGACCATCGGCCATCGCGCCGGTTGCCGCAACGGAAACGGCTGCGACGGATATCGCAGCGGTTTTCAGAAATTTCATGATGTCCTCCCAGACATGATTTCAATGACCGGCGTCATGACCTTCCGGCCTTCTGTTACGCCGCGTGGGAGAAAGCCTAGCAATGGCATGTCAATCTGCCAACAGAATTCTGGTTTTTCCGAAAATTTTGAAATTTTATTGAAGGGTCAAGATTTTAACGCTATGATGCGGTTTGAACGGAGGACCGCCGATAATGACCGCGACTCTCGCGAAACCAGACACGCCCGGAATCTATCGCGACCTTCACCAGCGTCTTTTGACGGCACAGTTCAAACCGGGCGAAAAACTGAAAAGCGAAATTTTGCGCAAGGATTACGGCTGTTCGGCCAATACGGTGCGGGAGGTTTTGCTGCGGCTCTCGGCCGTGGGTCTGGTCACGTTCGAAGAACAACGCGGTTTTCGCGCCACTCGGACATCGCCGGAACGGCGCCACGACGTCACTCAGTTTCGGATACTCCTGGAGCAGGAAGGGGCCGTGCTGTCGATGAGGCATGGCGGATTGGGATGGGAATCACAGCTGGCCGCGGCACATCACAAGCTGAGGCACATCGAAACCCAGATCGCCCGATCCGGTTCGGTGGCCCCGCATATGGTCTTGTGGAGCGACGCCGAGTGGGAATTTCACGACACCCTGATCTCGGCCTGCGGTCTTTCGCTTTTGCGCGCAACCTATCGCACCACCTATGATCGGTTTCGCCAGCAGATGGTGACACAGGAACGCGATTTCGGCTCGGATTATTTCCGGGCGATCATCCGCGAGCACCGGACCATCCTCGATGCGGCGCTGGGCCGTGACGAAACCGCCTGCCGTCAAGCCATTTACGATCATCTGAAACGCAATTTCATCTAGGCGTTCGGCAGGTCATGCGCGATATAGGTTCGGACAATCGTTTCGAAATCCGGCTCGGCGGCGAAACCAAGGGCCAAAGCCCGATCCGTCGAAAAGTCACGCGGCCACCCTTCCACGATCCGCATGATCGTCCGGTCCGGACGTCGTTTGATGCGTGCGACGGCATCGTTGCCGGCGATTGCGCGCAAGGCTTCGATTTGCTCGGCAACCGTGCAACTGACGCCCGGAAGATTCAGCGCCCGTCTGCCGTTCAGGCGATCCGTATCGAGTGTTGCGGCATGGGTCAGGAACCCGACGGCCGCCTGAGGACTGGCGTGCCAGTGGCGCACGGTCTCGGGGACGGGCAGGGTCGCTTCCCGCCCGTTCAACGGCTCGCGGATGATGGCGGAGAAAAAGGACGACGCCGCCTGGTTGGGCCTGCCGGGGCGGACACAAATCGTGGGCAGCCGGATCGAAAGGCCGTCGATGAACCCCTTGCGGGTGAAATCCGCGATCATCATCTCGCCGACCACCTTCTGAGCGCCGTAGGAAGTCTGCGGCGCGGACAGGAATTCGTCATCTATCCTGTCGGGATAAGGTCCGCCGAAGACCGCGATGGACGAGGTGAAAACCACCCGCGGCCTGTAGCTGCCGCCCGAGGCCAGGTGTGCGGCCCGCAGCGCCTCCAAAAGCTGCCAAGTGCCCGTCATGTTGACCCGCCAGCCTTTGTCGAAATCGGCTTCGGCCTCGCCCGAAACCACGGCGGCCAGGTGAAATACCACATCGGGTCGGTTCCGGATCAACATGGGCGCCCGTGACGGATCGGACAGATCTCCGGCGATCTGCGCAGGGGCGCCCGTGCTGGTCCAGGTCGGAAAGTCGATGTCGTGCAGGCTCAGCGTCGCGGCGGGCGCGTCGCCGAGGCCGTTTTGCGCGACGTGAAGGGCAAGCTTCTGCCCCAGCATGCCGCCGCCGCCGCAAATCAATACCTTCATGCGCGCTCCCTCACTCCAGTCCGTTTCGATCCTTCAATTCCAGATAGAGGCCCGAATGATCTTTTTCGGCGCCGCCCAGCTTGGCGCTGAATCGTTCGAACCGGTCGCGGACATGCTGACTGGCGGGCAATTCAAGACCGAGATTCCGCGCCTCCGTCAACAGATTGTCGAGATCCTTGATTTGAAACTTGGTCAGTCCGCCCGGTTCGAAATTGCCCGTGATCATCCGTTCTCCATGCTGCTGAAGGATCACGCTGTCGGCAAAGCCGCCTTTCAGTGCCGCGCGCACCGCCGCGGGATCGGCGCCCCCTCGTTCGACGAGAAGCATGGCTTCCGCCACGGCTCCGATCGTCACGGCGACGATGGCCTGGTTGGCCAATTTCGACAATTGTCCGGTGCCTGAGGGGCCGACATGCACCGGTTGTCCCAGCGACTCGAAAACCTGCTTGGCCTTGGCGAAGATTCCGGCCTCACCGCCAACCATGATCGCCAGGGCCGCGGCCGCGGCGCCCTTGGTGCCGCCGGAGACGGGTGCGTCGAGATGACCGAATCCGAGCTTTCCGAGAATGCGCGAATGCTCCCGTGCCTCGGCCGGCCTGATCGATGACATGTCCAGCCAGATTGCCCCAGGCTTCAACGCCGCCTGCAGGGCCTGCTCTCGAAGCAGCCCCCCCACCGCCGTTCCGTCGCTGAGCATCGTGATGACGAAATCGGCTTGCGCGACGGCCCGCATCGGCGTTTCGGCCTGTATCGCGCCGTGATGTGTCAAATCACGCGCCTTCTCGGGGCTGCGGTTCCAGACGGTGACGGGAAACCCCGCCCGCAACAGGTTCAATGCCATCGGCCGGCCCATGAGGCCGGTCCCCAGCACGGCGATGTTCGGTTGTCGCATCGGCTTCTCCATCAAATCCGTCGGATCGAAGCGGCAATGCCGCCGCCGACATAAAGGGTGTATCCGCCGGCGAAGCCGATCGCGTCGCCTGCCGGGAAAACGGCCGCCATGCCCTTGGCGACCGTATGAGGGACGATCCCGTGGACGTCATGTCGGCCGAACGCGCGTGCCGGGGCCAAGCCGATCCCCTGACCGGAATCGGTTACGGGCGCCTGCTTTCCGGAAGGATCGAATGAATCCATGGAGGCCATCGTTGCGGTTTCCATGATGTAACGCTTCACCCTCTGGCGGTGCAACTCTCTCCGCTTTACACTCAAAATGGGACGGATGTCACCGAAAGGGAAATCATGAAAGCGTTGGTGATTCACGGTGCGAAGGATCTGCGCTTGGAAGAACGCCCGCCGCAAGCGCTTGCGGCGGGCCGCGTTCGCATGGCGATCCGATATGGCGGGATTTGCGGATCGGATCTGCATTATTTTCACGATGGCGGGATCGGCGAGACGATCCGTATCCGTGAACCCCTCATCCTGGGGCACGAGGTGGAAGGGCGCGTGATCGACTGCGCTTGCGATGTAACCGGGCTGAAAACCGGAGATCGCGTTGCCGTTTCGCCCAGCCGGCCCTGCGGGGCGTGCCGGTTCTGTGATGGCGGTGTCTACAATCAATGCCTCGACATGCGATTTTACGGCTCGGCCATGCCGATGCCGCATGTTCAAGGCGCCTTTCGCCAATCGCTGGTCGCCCACGCCTGGCAATGCCATCGCATCGATCCGGCGGTGCCCGAGGGGGGCGGGGCCTTCGCGGAACCGCTGGCCGTGGTCTTGCACGGACTCAATCGATCCGGCGGCGTCGCCGGCAAGCGGGTGCTGGTTACGGGATGCGGTCCGATCGGGGCGTTATGCGTGGCGGTTGCAAGGGTCAAAGGCGCGGACGAGGTCGTGGTGACCGATCTTGTGGACGAGGTTCTTGAAATCGCTGGAAAAATCGGCGCAGACCGTATGATCAACGTGACGCGCGATCCGGACTGGATCGCAGATTATGCCGCTGACAAGGGCAGTTTCGACGTCATGTTCGAAGCCACGGGAAATCAAAGCGCTCTGCGCGCCGGTCTGGAAGTGCTTCGACCCCGTGCGGTGCTGGTCCAGCTTGGACTGGGGGGCGATCTTTCGATTCCGCAGAACGTGATCGTCAGCAAGGAAATCGAAATGCGCGGGGCCTTTCGGTTTCACGAGGAATTCGCCGAAGCCGTTGCGATGATCAATGCCGGTGCTTTGCCGCTCGCTCCCTTGCTGACTCATGTTTTTTCTCTTAACGAATTCCAAGACGCCTTCGAGATCGCCGGGGATCGGCGCCAAGCGATGAAGGTTCAGATCGATTTCGGCCGATGAAAGGGCCTTAATCCCGCGTGTTGGGAGGAGAATCATGCCAGGTCGAAGGCTCGCCGGAAAGCGCGTATTGGTGACCGCAGCCGGTCAAGGCATTGGAAGAGCCTCCGCCCTGGCGATGGCGGACGAGGGGGCGCATGTCTTTGCGACCGACATCGACGCCCAGGTCCTGAAGCGCCTTGCCGCTGAAAACGGGAAAAATCTCAAAATTTTCACGCTGGATGCGAGAGATGACGCCGCCGTCAGAAGCGGGATCGAGCGGGCCCGGCCGGATGTGCTGTTCAATTGTGCGGGATTCGTGCATCACGGCGCCGTCTTGGAGGCCACGGACGAGGAATGGGATTTCGCCTTTGACTTGAATGTCCGCTCGATGTTCCGCACGATTCGGGCGGCCCTGCCGGGTATGATCGAACGCGGCGGCGGATCGATCATCAACATGTCCTCGGCCTGTTCCAGCGTGATCGGCGCGCCGAACCGTTTCGTCTACGGCACCACCAAAGCGGCGGTCGTCGGTCTGACGAAGTCGGTGGCCGTCGATTACATCGCCGATGGCATCCGCTGCAATTGCATCTGTCCCGGCACGGTGGAAAGCCCGTCATTGCATGAGCGGCTGCGCGCGACCGGCGACTACGAGGCGGCGATGAAAGCCTTCGTGGCGCGTCAGCCGATGGGGCGGATTGCCCGGGCCGAGGAAATCGCGGCCCTGGTCGTCTATCTGGCCAGCGACGAAAGCGCGTTCACGACCGGGCAGCCGCATATCATAGACGGCGGGTGGAGCGGCTGAGAAACGACCATGGCCGGGCACATTATATCGAATGGGAAGAAGACGACGGCATGAACGGCAAACGCATCGACCCCGGGACCCTGCGCAGCCGCGCATGGTTCGACAATCCCGACAATCCGGAAATGACGGCGCTCTATCTGGAGAGATATCTGAACTACGGTCTTACCCGCGATGAGCTGCAATCCGGCAAACCCATCATCGCCATCGCACAGACGGGCAGCGATCTCAGCCCATGCAACCGGCATCATATCGCCTTGTCGGAACGGGTGCGTGATGGAATCATCGCCGCGGGCGGCACCTGCATCGAAGCGCCGGTCCATCCGATCCAGGAGACCGGCAAGCGGCCCACGGCGATGCTGGATCGCAATCTCGCGTATCTTTCGCTGGTCGAGACGCTTCACGGCTATCCGCTGGATGGGGTGGTGCTCAATATCGGTTGCGATAAGACCACGCCGGCATTGCTGATGGCGGCGGCGACCGTGAATATCCCGGCGATCGCCTTGAGCGTCGGCCCGATGCTGAACGGCTGGTATCGCGGCAAACGGACCGGCTCGGGCACCATCGTGTGGAAAGCGCGCGAACTACACGCTGCGGGAGAGATCGACGACGACGGTTTCATGGAACTGGTGGCCTCGTCCACACCGTCCGTGGGCTATTGCAACACGATGGGCACGGCAACCACGATGAACTCGCTGGCCGAAGCGCTGGGGATGCAATTGCCCGGATCGGCGGCGATTCCGGCGCCTTATCGCGAACGGGGACAGATCGCCTACGAGACCGGCAAGCGGATCGTCGAGATGGTATGGGAGGATCTGCGCCCGTCCGACATCATGACCCGCGCCGCCTTCGAGAATGCGATCGTCGTCAATTCGGCCATTGGCGGATCGACCAACGCGCCGATTCATCTGAACGCCGTGGCGAAGCATCTCGGTATAGATTTGACCAATGACGATTGGCAGGCGTTGGGCCACGAAGTGCCGCTGCTCGTCAACCTGCAGCCTGCGGGCGAATATCTGGGCGAGGATTATCACCGCGCGGGCGGGGTGCCCGCGGTGGTCGGCGAGCTGATCCGCGCGGGGGCCTTGCCGCATCCGGGGGCCGTCACCGCAAACGGCAAGACCATGGACCAGAATTGCGGGACCGTGCACGCCAGCAATCCCGACGTTATCTTTCCCATGGCCAGTCCGATGAAGCGCGAAGCGGGTTTTATCAATCTCAAGGGCAATCTTTTCGACAGCGCGCTCATGAAGACCAGCGTGATCGATCAGGCGTTTCGCGACCGGTATCTGTCGAATCCGGACGATCCCGACGCCTTCGAGGGGCGGGCGATCGTATTCGACGGACCCGAGGATTTCCATGCCCGGATCGATGACGAAAGCCTCGCCATCGACGAGCATTGTATCCTGATCATGCGCGGGGCCGGACCCAAGGGATATCCCGGCGGGGCCGAAGTCGTGAATATGCGCCCGCCTTCGTATCTGCTGCTGCAGGGTGTGCATGCGCTGCCATGCATCGGCGATGGCCGTCAGTCGGGCACTTCCGGCAGTCCGTCGATTCTGAATGCCTCGCCCGAGGCGGCCGATGGCGGCGGTCTGGCGCTGGTGCGGACGGGTGATCGGGTGCGGATCGACCTCAATGCCTGCCAGGTGAACGTGCTGCTGGACGAGGGTGAACTGCGGGCGAGAGCCGAAAGCCTGATGGCGCAAGCCGTTCGAGTGCCCGACAGCCAGACCCCGTGGCAGGAGCTCTTTCGCGAAAAGGTGCGCTCCTTCGCCGAGGGCATGGTCCTTGAGGGCGGACCGAAATATCGGGACATCGCGCGCCGCTACATGCCGCGCGATAATCATTGAGGGAGATATCGTATGAAACTTGTGCGTTATGGCGAACCAGGGGCCGAAAGGCCGGGAATGATCGATGCGGACGGCACGCTGCGCGATTTGTCGGCCCATGTGGACGATATCGCCGGCGACATGCTGAACGATGACGCTCTTGCCGACTTGCGCGCGATCGATCCCGCGCGCCTTCCCAGGGTCGAAGGCGCGCCGCGTATGGGATCCTGTGTGGGCAAGATCGGTAAGTTTCTTTGCATCGGGCTGAATTACTCGGATCATGCCGCCGAGACCAATGCGGCCATTCCGAAACATCCGATCCTTTTCTTCAAGGCGACCTCGGCCGTCGTGGGCGCGAACGACACGGTGATGATGCCGCGCGCTTCGACCCATACGGATTGGGAGGTCGAGTTGGGCGTGGTGATCGGCAAGCGCGCCAAATATGTCTCGAAAAAGGACGCGCTGGAGCATGTGGCGGGCTATTGCATCGTCAACGATGTCAGCGAGCGGTATTTTCAGACTCAGATGAGCGGCCAGTGGACCAAGGGAAAATCCTGCGACACTTTCGGGCCGACCGGCCCGTGGCTGGTCACCCGGGACGAGATTCCCGATCCGCAAAAGCTGGACATGACGCTGGACGTCAACGGCAAGCGCATGCAGACCGGCAATACGTCCACGATGATCTTCACGGTGGCCGAGATCGTTGAGCATCTGTCGGGTCTGATGACGTTGCATCCGGGCGACGTGATCACCACCGGCACGCCGCCTGGTGTCGGCATGGGCATGAAACCCAGACCCGTCTACCTGAAAGAGGGTGACGTGATGGAATTGTGGATAGAAGGGCTGGGCCGGCAGCGCCAGACTGTCGGCATGGACGCCTGAGATGGCAGAACTGCTTCTGATCGGAGATGCCACGGACGCGATGCTGAGACGGCTGGACGAAAGCTTCGTCGTACATCGGATGCAGCGGATTGACGACTTGCCGGCATTTCTGTCCGAATACGGCGAAAGGATCGAGTATGTCGCGACCAACGGTCACGATGGGGTAAGATCCGAGATCATGACCGCCTTGCCGGGTTTGAAATTGATCAGTTGCTATGGTGTGGGCTATGACACGATTGACGTAAGGACCTGCGTCGCGCGCGGGATCATGGTCACCCACACTCCGGGCGTGCTTAACGACGAAGTGGCGACGACCGCCGTCATGCTGATGCTGGCCTGCCGTCGCGATCTGATACGAAATGACGCCTATGTCCGCGCAGGGCGATGGGAAGCCGAAGGCAACGCGCCGCTCGGACGGACCGCCGACAATCGCAAGGTGGGTATTTTGGGGTTCGGGCGGATCGGGCGGACCATTGCCGGCAAGCTCGGGGCGTTCAATGCGACCGTTTTTTATCATGCGCGCAGTCGAAAGGACGTGCCGTTCAAATATTATGCCGACCTGGTCGAAATGGCCCACGATGCGGAAGTGCTGATCTGCATCACGCCCGGTGGTTCCGGCACCCACAAAATCGTCGGCCGTGCGGTGATCGACGCGTTGGGACCGCAAGGCACGCTCATCAATGTCGGCCGCGGTTCGGTCGTGGATGAGACCGAGATGATCGCTGCGCTGCAAGACGGGCGGCTGGGCTGGGCCGGGCTTGACGTGTTCGAGGCCGAGCCGAGGGTTCCGGCGGCGCTCAGGACCATGTCCAATGTGGTGCTTTTGCCCCATGTGGGAAGCGCCACGGTCGAAACGCGCGCGGCGATGGGTGACCTGGTGGTTGACAATCTGCTGCAATTCCTTGCCTCCGCCACCGTGAAGACGCCGGTGCCCGAATGCGCTCATATGGCAAAGGCATAGGAACGTGACCACGATCGCCGGGATCGACGCGCAGCTTTTCAATGTGCCGCTGGATGAAGTTCTGACAGACGCCAAACACGGGGATCACACGCATTTCCAGTTGATCACCTGTACCGTGACCCTGTCGGACGGGGCAGAGGGTACCGGCTATACCTATACCGGTGGCAGGGGCGGCACGGCCATTCTGGCAATGATCCGCGATGACCTGACGCCGATGCTGCTGGGGCGGGAAGGCAGCCGGATCGACGCGCTTTACGACGCGATGAACTGGCATGTGCACTATGTGGCGCG
>JBCCVK010000043.1:0-10635 GCA_039195495.1 Pseudomonadota bacterium | reverse complement strand
CGTGCGCTCAGTAGGATCTGTTCGGAACCCATTGCCATTCCGAGCAGCATGGTTGCCGGAAGGAGACTGCCTAAAAAAGCCGGCAGCAAGCATACGACAAACGCCAAACCTCCCTGAGTCCTCGAAAGCATAAAACGCGGCATTCTTTCCAGTTTCCGGCCAAAGGCATACCGCGCCTGCCCACGGCTGGTCCGTTCGAAAACGGCCATGAACAAAGCAAAGCACAACAATCCGAACGACAATTGCGCGGCGGCGGCTCGATCCGCGAAATTGAACCAACTGGTGTAAATTCCTACGGCCAGGGTTTGGACACCGAAATACGAGACCGTTCCAAAATCGGCGATGGTCTCCATTGCAACAAGCATGGCCCCTGAGGCGATGGCGGGCCGAGCCATCGGCAATGATATGCGCCAGAACGCGCTCTGCGTTGTCCGCCCCAAGCTGCGTGCCGCAAAAAATGCCGTGGCGCTTTGCGACTTGAACGCCGCCCGCGCCAAAAGGTAAACGTAAGGATACAGCACCAGGGACAGCATTGCGGCCGCCCCACCCAGAGATCTGATCTCTGGAAACCAATAGTCGCGCGGACCCCATCCGGTCACATCCCGCAGAAAGACTTGTACGACGCCGGGGTGATCGAGAACGTGCGTATAGGCATAGGCGAGCACGTAGGCCGGAAAGGCCAGCGGCAACACGAGAGCGACCTCCAATATCCTCCGACCCGGAAATTCCGTCATGGCGACCAGCCAGGCTGTTCCCGTTCCGATCACGGTACTGGCCACGACGACAAGGAGCGAAAGCCAGAGTGTCGTGAGTGAATATCTGCCCAGAACGGTCTCGGACAACTGGCGTATGGTTTCCGTGGAGCCCAACAGCGCTGCGGTCGCAACGCTGATCAATGGCAACAGACACAACAACGCCACCAAACCTGCCAGCAGCAGGCTAAGATACGACGTCGTCCGCCTGCGCCGTTGGGAGCGGGCATTTCGTTTTGCGAGCAGCGCCGAAATGTAGCCTCGCTGAAGCACAATCGACAATCCAGAATGAACTTCCTAAAGTACTCGTCGGGACTGAATTATCTTATCAAAATAGTCAACATTTGATTGTCGAGTCTCAGCCACCGCGCGAGATAGCCGGCATTATTTGAAACCAGAAGTTCACCATGGACCGCGACGGGACCGCATCGGATCGCTTCTTCAGCCCATACCGGGAAACGGTGTCATAGAGAGTTGTCCGAAACCGCCTCGGAACAGAGACCGAGTTTATTCGGCTTCGCTCATCTTCAAGGCATTAAGCTGAGCATAGTTCTGCGCACCGACACGATCATGCAAGTCTAGCTGCGTTTCCAGGAAATCGATGTGACCCTCTTCGTCGGCCAAAAGTTCTTTGAAGAGTTCCATCGTCACGTAGTCCCCCGCCTCGCGGCAATATTCACGTGCTTCTTTATACAATGCGCGCGCCTCCTGCTCTGCGGCCAAATCGCACTCCAGCGTCTCCTTGGGCGTCTGACCGATCCTCAATGGATCGAGTTTTTGCAGGTTTGGATGCCCTTCCAGGAAGATGATCCGTGCCATCAACTTGTCCGCGTGGTTCATCTCTTCGATGCTTTCCTCGCGGCTCTTCTTGGCCATGTGGCCCAAACCCCAGTCTTCTTGGAGCTTATAGTGCAGCCAGTACTGACTGATCGCGGTCAGCTCGCTGCGGAGTGCACGGTTGAGATAGTCGATGACTTTTCTGTCGCCTTGCATGATTGGGTTTCCTGTGTGGCTCCGCGAAGATTACGGAGGTGCATGGGGACTTCCAGGTTTGAGTTGTTACGCATGGTCCCAAGGAACAATGACATACAGCCGCCACAACCGGCGGCTTTACCGAGGGTGCGATAGACTTTGCCTGGTGTGATAAGGATGTCCGGGTCCGCCGCCCGCATCCAGTTTATTGCGGCATGGATGTCGTGATCGGCGATGTTCTGACAGTGACAGACGATCATGGCGTCGAACCTTTATGACTTATTGGAACGCAGCAGCTGGGTTATCCGGGCCGTCCGATCCCTCGCACTCAATAGCATCGACGCGCAAAGCTGCAAGCATTCATTCGATGCTGCAGGTCCAGGCTGTCAATATATAACGAAGTGTCGTTAGGATTGACCATCGTGGCGGCGACCGGAAGGGCAGGGGATGCGGTACATCCCTCGCCTAACGCCACCTGGCGCTTGGCTGCAAGCCGTCCGTCGGATACGAAAGAAGCAACCAGGGACGGCTTCTTACCCAGTCGACGGTTGCGTTCGCCCGATCCAGAATTAATGTAACATCTTAGCCAGACGCCACAAATCATCGCTTTCAAGGCCTGGATCAGACTCATGTACGCGCGACCTATGCCCTCTCCCAAGATCACGCCGACCGTCGGTAACGAGGCGGAACGCGAGCTTCGCGCTTTTACCCGGGACTGGACCAAACGCGATGATCGGCTGGCATGCCTCAGCTATTTTGGCACGTTCGCTGCCTATTTTTTGACGCTTTGGCTGGCGGTGCAAGCCTGGCCGGTCTGGTGGCTGGTGGGAGCGCTGATCGTGATCAACGCCTTTGCCGGTGTGCGTCTTTACGTGTTGCAACACGATACCGGACACGATTCGCTCTATTCGACCAAGCGGCTCAATACGCTGGCCGGCCACGGGCTGAGCGTCTTTACCCTCACGCCCTTCAACGTGATGCAGTTCAACCATAACGAACATCACAGCCATCTGGGCAATCTCGAAGCCCGCGACACGACCGAGATCCTGACCCTGACCGTTCGGGAATGGCGCACGGCCTCGTTCGGACGGCGTCTGTTCTACCGTCTCTACCGCAATCCGCTTCTCATGATTCCGTTGGGCGGGCTCTTCACCTATGTGCTGGCTTATCGCTGGCCGAAGAATTCCGGACGCATCGCGCCGATACAGGTCGTTTTGCACAATGCCGGGCTCTTGGTCTGGGTCCTCGCAATCTGGTGGATGGCCGGGGTGCCGGGGCTGGTGATCTATGCCGGCACCGTGTTTACCGCAGGCTGTATCGGCGTGTTCCTCGTCTATCTGCAGCATAATTTCGAAGATACGTGGTGGGACCGCAAACCACAGCTGAACCCGGCACGGGCGGCGCTTCAAGGCTCCTCGGCGCTTGATCTTGGTTGGTGGTTCGATCTGGCGGTGGCCAATATCACTTATCACGACATCCACCATTTCAACGCCAACATCCCCTCCTACCGGCTACGCGCCTGCCACCGGGCATTGCGCCAGAAATACGACATCCAAACGATCGGGTGGACCGAGGCTTTGCGATCCTTCACATTGAAACTCTGGGACGAGGAGCGGGAACGGCTGGTGCCGTTCCCGAAAGCGGATCGTACGGCGAAGGCTTCGATGCGGAAGACCCGCCCCATGATCAGTTCAAGGATTTCAACCAGAGGGTTCTGAAGCCGCCTGCTTGCGTGCAGGCGTAGAACGCGCGACTTGCTCCGATATCTCCGCTCTTTTAGAGGGCAGGCAAGATCAAAATCTATTTTTGATTAACCCGGTATCGTTCCATACTATCTTGGAGCGGATCGGTTTCCTGCATGCTTTCCGCCGAACCGGTCTCGAACGAAATTGAAAGCGATACGTCTCTGAGCGGTGCGCGGTGAGGATCAACATGACACGATACCGATCGGCGGGACGGTTCATTCCTCGGGATCGCATGTGGCAACCCGACGCCCTCACGCCTCCATACAAAACGACCGTCAAACGCAGCCCCCAAGCGGCACTGCTGTCCTTTCCCACATCGCTGAGCGAAGAAACCGCACCCATCTTTGGACATGACATCCTGGGACCGCTCGACCATGATCTGACGCTCAACTTCGCCAAACCGGGTGAGAGTGCCATCGGCCCGCGCATCATCGTTCACGGCAGGGTCATGGATCAAACCGGACGGGGTGTTCCGGATACGCTCGTCGAGTTCTGGCAAGCGAACGCGGGTGGACGGTACCGGCACGAGAAAGAGGGCTATCTGGCCCCCCTCGATCCCAATTTCGGCGGTTGCGGACGGACGATCACGGCTGAAGATGGATACTACGAGTTTCGGACAGTGCTGCCTGGTCCTTATCCCTGGCCCAACGGCATGAACGATTGGCGGCCGTCGCATATTCATTTCTCGATCTTTGGCAGTGGCTTCGCCCAGCGTCTGATCACGCAGATGTATTTCGAGGGTGATCCGCTGATCCCGCTATGTCCCATCGTGGGGGGTCTGAAAAGTCAGGAAGCGGTTGAGGCGCTCACCGCATCTCTCGACATGGACGGATCCGTCCCGATGGATGCGCGGGCTTACAGATTTGATATCGTCTTACGCGGGCGGCGACAGACCTTTTTCGAGAACCGGTTGGAAGGGCAATGACCATGCCACGAAAATTCGATGTGCTTCGCGAAAGCCCCAGTCAGACGGCCGGTCCCTATGTCCATATTGGCTGCACACCCAATTTCTCGGGCATCGGCATCTACGCAGGCGATCTTGGAGCGACCATGAAGACCGGTCCGGTAAAGGGTGAAGAGATCACGGTTACCGGTATCGTCTATGACGGGACCGGAGCGCCTTTGCGAGATGCTTTGATTGAGATTTGGCAGGCGGATGCCCATGGGCTTTTTGCGTCAGTGAACGAAGCCCGCGGTCGATCCGATCCGAACTTCACCGGCTGGGGCAGGTCGTCAAGTGACGCGGACACGGGTGAATTTGTCTTCGAAACCGTCAAACCCGGCCGCGTGCCGGCGGCGGACGGACGGTTGCAGGCACCTCATATCACGGTTTGGATCGTCGCGCGGGGGATCAATATCGGACTTCACACACGTATCTATTTCGAGGACGAGCCAGCCGCCAACGCCGAGGATCCCATATTGACGGCGATCGAGCATCAAAACCGCGTATCGTCGTTGCTGGCGAGAGGCTTCGGTGATGGTCATTATCGCTTCGATGTTCATCTGCAGGGTCCGGAAGAAACGATTTTCTTTGATATGTGACGCTTACGCATCGTATGGGACCGTTCGCACAGGCGTTGGGGGCGTTGGGAACCGGATGATCGATTTCCTTGAACGGAACTGGTGCAGCGCGCGCGTATCCATTGCAAGCCTATCCGCAACCTTTGTCGTTCCGAGGGGTTGATGGTCGTCTCGGCCGGGCCTGTCCGCTCTGCGGAGTCTCGATGTCGTTTGCTCATGTGATATGGGGGCTTGCTTCGCCTCGGCGGCGTTTCGGTTTCCTCAAGAGCGTTCGCCAATCCAGTGTCCCGGTCTTGAGCCCTTCATGCAGATGCCATGCATAGGCTTTGGGATTGCTGATGGTTTCGACGCGTTCCATCAGGTAGCCGAGGATCATGAAACTAAGCGCCGGTCCGAGGGTCCGGATCGTAAACCAGAGGTTTCCAAGACATAGCTGGCTGGCCATCTCCTCCATCGAGCGTGCGCATTCCTCATGCGAGCGTGTGAATCTCAGCTCTGCGCAAAGTCGTGGGTATGCCTGTCTCATTTGCTCCGGATGAACGTCGATCCGAGAAGAAGTATCTTCTTTTACCGATCGATTCAGAGCAGTCTCTTTGTGCCCCTCGGATCTATGGGCGGCGGCCCTCGATTTTTCCGTATCACAGGCTGTCTCGGGGTGTTTGCCCTTTGACAGTTCCGTGGAGATGTCCTTGAGCAACTGTGCAAGGGCCTCGCCGTCGGGTTTGCGACGTGAAAGGCGTTTGGCGCGTGAGACGATCGTATCAAGCGCGGGGTTGCCGGGGGCGTGTGATCTGAGTTCCGCGAGGGCGGTCGTGCATTTGTTGCGCAGAAGCAAGAGTTCTCGCATACGGTCGGCGAAGCCCTGCGCCGTCTGAATGAATTCGCCGTGACGTTCGACAAGCGGTAACAGGGAAAGGCCGGTTGCGAGAATGATCTGTCCCTGCCTGTTCCTCTGGGCCCAGCGTTTGCCGTTACTGCTTGACCTCCGTCTGAGAAATCCGAGGTTCACGAGTTTGGAGATATGCCGTTCGACCGTTTGAACGCTGACATGCGTGCGCTTGGCCAATGCCGCGTTCGAGGCGAAACAGATGTGATCGGCGTCGTTTGAATCGGCCAGGATGTCTGCTCGGATATAGGACAACATCGCCCTTAACAGCGTGATCGATGTGCTCTTCAGGCCCAGGGGCTCTCGAATTTCTTCAATGATTTTCAAGAGTTGCCATTTATTTGGTCCAATACTTCCCTTCCCTGCCGAGCGCGTCGGCAAGTCTGCTCCTTTCGGAGCTGCTCCGTTGAATTTTTGCATGATTGGCTTTGGCCAAAAAATCCCGATCGCCCAGAGGCGTTTTTTCTTGTTTTGCGAATCGGTGGCTGCTAGGCTTCAGGTGTCAATCTAAGGCGCTTTATGTGTCGCAGCCCTCGAAGCTCCGGTTTCGGGGGTTTTCTTTGTTGACCGTTCTCCTTTGTTGCGTGTGCTTACGTGTCATCCTGAGGGTTTACAGCTGTAAACTCCTGATAGGATCTCTTGATGATGTCTTCGAGATTCCCGTCAAGCCAGTCGGCGAACGCCGCGTTATTGCCTGATCGTTTGACGGAAACTGCGATGGATGCATGTCCCGATCTGATAGTGACTCCCTCCAACGGAGAGATTTCTCTGTTCTGCCCCGGACGTGCGCCGCGCTGGGCGATTTTTTTCAAAAGCAGTTCCAGACGTTGGTCGGACGATGCGGAGGGGTCGATTTCGGAGAGAATGGCGCGCGCGGTCGCCGCGTTGATCTTCTTGGTGATGAAAGCTTCCGCCAGCGCCGTCCATTTCGGCCGCCCCGATTTCGGGGCGGCGCCGATTTCGTCGCCCACGTCGTCGGGTACGTTGTCGGTCACCCTGGTCAGGTGGGACAGGCCGGACGGCGTCAGGCTCAGCACCTTTCGCGCGGTTTTCGTATCGTGGCCGGCGGCAAGGATGACCGACGCGAATCTGGCTTTCTCATAAAAGGAAAGATTGCGCCTTGCCGCGTTTTCCAGACCCTTTGCCAGAAGGGCCGCGCCGTCGTCGAGATTCTGTACATTGGCGCGGACCTTGATCCCAAGCTCACGGCATGCCCGAAGCCGTCTGCGGCCATAGATGACCTCATAGCGGCCGTCGCTGCCGGACCGTCTTATCAAGATCGGGACTTGCTGGCCGCCCTGCCGAATGCTGACCTTGAGCGTTTCGAAGCCGTCACTGTCGTCGTCGTCGGAGTTTACAGCTGTAAACCCGTCGATCCTGTCCGTCGGTCCCCAATCGTCGATGAGACCCGGGTCGATTTCGCGAATAGCCGATAGGGAGCCCTGCAGGGCGCCGAGCGCCGGTGCGCCGGTCTTGGGCGGGCGTTCCTTCGGCTTCATGCCGGAATCAGCGATGGTTCTGGCGATGCCGGAAAGTTCTTGAAGGGATTTGCGTGCCATCAGGATCGCTCCCAAGCTTGATGGATCATGGACGTGACTTCTTGTCCGACGGCATCCATGGACTGCCGCGCGCGGTCATAGGTGCCGCGCGTCATTTCGGACCGGACCACTTCGTAGATTGATTGTTTGAGCATCGTCGCATCGCTGATCGCGGTGCTTTTGAGCGCGGTCGCCGCCATCACCCGATCCTGAAACAGTGCGCGCATGAACGCGCTCAACTGCTGGGACGGGACGTCCGTGGGCTCGTCTCGGGTGATCAAGAACTTGAAATGATCGTATTGAAGTCGCGCGCCGGCCTCTTCGATCACGCCCATATAGGTGCCGGCCAGCTCGAGGAATTGTGCCGTCGAAGAGACGTCGAGCATCGAAGGCGTCAACGGTACGATAATCGATGTGGCTGCTGCCATTCCGGCGATGGTTAGAAATCCGAGTTGTGGCGGGCTGTCCATCAGCACGATATCGAAGCGGTCTTCGACCTGGGCAAGCGCGTTCTGAAGGCGGGTGAAAAACGGTTGTTCGGGGGTCGAATGCACCGCCGATTCCGTCTCGAATTCGGAGAGAAGCAGGCGCGAAGGCGCCAGACACAGGCCCGGAAAATACGTCTCGAGGATCACATGGTCGAAAGGCGCGGGATCGTCGTAGCGGATCGCATCGTAGATGGTCAGCCCGTCGAATTCGATTTCGGGGCTGATGCCGCACATCGACGTTAGCGAGCCTTGCGGGTCGAGATCGATCGCGAGCACCCGGTAGCCGTGCAGCGCGAGGTAATGGGCCAAATGGATGGAGGTCGTGCTTTTGCTGCTTCCGCCCTTGAAGTTCATCAGTTGCCAGACCTGCAGGCGTTCCCGTTCGCGGCGACCGGGGAGATAACGACCCTTCTTGCGGGAGGTTCGCTCGAGAATCCGGCGCGCGTCCCAAAGTTCGCGCGCCGTGTAATAGCGACGTCCGCCGCGGGTCTCGTCCGGCTCTGGAAGGGTGCCTTCACCATGCAATTTACGCATGAATTGGCCCGACACGCTCAGGAATTCGGCCGCTTCCGGGGCAGAGAATGATCGCAGCGTTTTGGTGTTGTCGGGGGCGAACGCGGATAGAAGATGCTCCCTGATCGCGGCGTTCAGACGTTCGGATATATCCGCTGCCAATTCCGATGGTCGATCGGTGAGGATAGGTGTCACGGGAATCATCTGGTTGCCCCAAACTGCTCAACATGGCATTTTTCGCGCCACTTGAACACAAGAGCAGTGATTCATCCCTCTAAGTCAATGATTTTCTGCCTATTTAGTGTCTAACGCAATACGTACCGCAAGATAAGACACGACGCAGCGAAGCGTTTACAGCTGTAAACGGATGGGAACGGGCCGCGTTCCGCTCCGTTCCCGAAGCGATCGGGTCGCCTTCCTCGGCTCTCGGGGGATCACGGCGTGCAAGATCGGTTCATTCGCGTGCGGGCGGGCGCACGCGATCCTTTGGTCCGAATGCAAATCGACAGTCCGACCGAAACGGTCGTTTGCCTATGGCTGGCCGTTGGCCGATCACCGGCAAGGTTCGAAAGGCGATTCATGCAAAACCTGAAATTCGGCGAAAGACCGATGCCGATTGTGTTCGCCCATCTTCAAGTCTGAATTCACGTCCGTTTTGTGAACGTCCTTCCAATGGCCGACCACCAGCGCATCGGGTGCATCGCGCGATCGCTTCTTGTACCGGATCCCGCCGGGATCGTGCAGGATGCGGCAGGGTCAATTCCTCCACTTGATGGAACAGCCGATCGAGGGGGTCTGATCGGCCGGACCACGGCCCGTCTCGGCCACCAGCCGCATGGCATCGAACAGCTCGCGCGGGGCGTCCTCGGGCGCCGCCTGCATGCGGGAGGCGTCCAGACGGCCGCGATACTGCAGGCCCATGGTCGCGTTGAAGCCGAAGAAATCCGGCGTGCAGACCGCGTCATAGGCCCGTGCGACCCGTTGGTCGACGTCATGCAGATAGGGAAAGCGAAACCCACGCTCCACCGCCATTTCGCGCATGTTGTCGAAGCTGTCGGCGGGATAGGCCCGCGCGTCGTTGGAACAGATCGCGGCCACGCCGATCCCCAGCTTCGACAGATCGTGGGCGTCGCGGACGATGCGGTCCAGAATGGCCAGAACGAATGGGCAGTGATTGCAGATGAACATGATCAGCGTGCCGTTTTCGCCGGCGATGTCGCCGAGCGTATAGGTCTTGCCATCGGTGGCGGGCAATCGGAAATCGGGGGCAGGGCGGTCGAAATCGCAGACGGGCGAGGTCACGGCAGCCATGGGAAAAATCCTTTCAAGCTTGTACAAGGCAGCAGCCGGCATGCCTGCCGCCCCGTTGGTTTCGGAGATCTTCCGATTCCAATTTGCCCTTGGCGCTATCGTTTTCAAGAATGGGGAAGGGGATGTGTGCCGACCTCCACCGATTTGACAACGCGCCGTCTGGTATGAGACGGGCATTGATGGCTCCATGACGGTGACGCTTGACGAACGCATTGCCGGTCGGTTTCCCGGGGCGTGGGACGTCGAGAACGACGCCCGGTTGATCGGTCCATGGCGCGAGGTCACGGGGGATGAACGCCGACCCCTGATCGGCGCGGATCGGAACATGTTCTTTCGCGCTCCCCGGATCGTTCAACTCCTCCGGGTCCGCGTGCAGATCAAAGAACCTCGGCGGCAGACCGCCCGCATAGTAAATGTATTTGCAATTGCGCCAACGAATCATGAAGGCGCCCGAGATCGAGCCCGCGCCATGATATGCGGCTCATTGCGCCGCCGAAACCGTCGTACCGAAGCCGCAAAGGGAGAAAAACCATATGACCACGGTCCTGATCACCGGAGCTAACCGCGGCCTTGGCCTGGAGTTTTGCCGCCAGTATTCCGAGGACGGTGCGCAGGTGATCGCAACGGCACGCGCCCCCGACAACGCGGCGGAACTCAAGGCCCTGGACGTGGAATGCCGCATCCTCGACGTCGCCGACCCGGCCAGCGCCGAGTCCCTCGTCACCGATCTTGAAGGCCGCGCCATCGATGTGTTGATCAACAATGCCGGGGTGATGGGCGACAGCACGAAATCCGCGCTGGACGCCGATCTGTCGGAATGGCAGACGGCGTTTGCGGTCAATGTCTTGGGTCCCGTCATCGCGACCCGGGCGCTCTTGCCAAATTTAAAATCGGCAAAACGCCCGGTCG
>JBCCVK010000042.1:0-10654 GCA_039195495.1 Pseudomonadota bacterium | reverse complement strand
GCGTCGGCGTCGAGGCCGTCATGCGCGCGATCTCGACGGTGGAGGCGGCCCGGTCCGAGCCGGCTGTATCGTCTTCGGCCATGCGTCATCAGGATCTTTTCTCATGGATGCATGTCGAGCTGTATCCGGACGAGCATATCACGCTTGTCCCGGCGCTCGGTAATTTCGATTTCATCGCCAAAGGCCGGGTGCTCGGTCACGGGGAGAACGGGCGGGCGCTGACGAGCCCCGTCGACGGCATCCTGATCTTCCCGAAATACGTGTCGCGCGGAGATCCCACGCCGCCCGAGATCTACCGGCTCCTTGGCCGTTTTACGGTTGACGAGCGCGGGATCGGATCGGTCCACCCGCCGGAGCCGCCGGTATGAATTTCCTCTTTGGGTTCTTGGCGTTCTGATGTCCGTCCGTCACTCGATGCGGATATGAGACGCGCGTATCGGAGATCATAGTGATGACCATACAGCCTCCAGATCTTCCCTGCACGGAAAGGCGCGACCTTTTCCGCACGTCGTTTGCAAGCTTCGACGGCAAGGTAATGCCCGTTATTCAAGCAACCAACGGCATGGCGGATAGAAATGTGGTGGTCATACTGCCGTTTGGCCTTCGTGTACACGTGGCCGAACCGCTCTGCGCGCGGCTCGCGCGCGATCTGAATGTGATCACATGGCAGGGCCGCTCGCTGAGCGACGATCGTTTCGCCGGAAACGACGAAAGACTGACGCCAGAGAGCCATGCGCGCGACGTAGAGGCGCTTCTCGACTGGGCGGGAAACGATCGATGTGACATCATCGGCTTCTGCTCGGGGGCCGGTATCGCGCTTCTGGCGGCCGCGAGATTGGCGGACCGGGTCGAACGGCTGGCCCTCGTTTGTGGTGAGTTCATGCTGGAGCCGGCGCAATGCCCGCGTTCGAGCTTCCAGCAAGAGGTGGATCGGCTGCTGCCGCTTGCCGCGCAAGGGCTCGACCTCGCCGAGATGCTCAGCGAGAAACTGTCGGTCGGCCGCAATCCGTCCGACGAACGGTCCGATTTTGAGGCGAAGCTGGCCGAGCCGTTCACGACCGGGAAACACCTGCACCGGCATGGGTTAAACTATATCGGCTACAGGCAGGTCGATTTCCCGGCCCTTGCCGAAACGGTTCCTCATCCGACGCTCTTGATCTCGACGCATGACGATCAGCAAGTCTTCTCGGAAAGTTCGCGTCTGATCGGGGCCGCATTGCCGAATCTGCGCGACCATCGAACCTTTCCGGGGGATCACTACGAGATTCTGCGTGCCGACAACGCGCTGACGGACGCGGTCGTCGATTTCCTGATCGACAGGGCGTGACACTCGACTCATCGCGTCTTTCGGACATGGCGCCGTTTCGGGCCGGAGGTTGGAAAGCGCGGCCGGCCGAAACGCCGGCGTCCCAGGCTCCGAAAGCTGGTGGACCATTTACCGGGGGTATACGCGTCCAGAGCGTATCTCGACCGTGCCGGGCAATCCCGAGACCCGTCCGCATTGAAGACCCACGCGCTTGTCGGCTATGTCGAAGACCTCGTCTATACGCCCGAACTCGACTATGCCGGCGACGTCCTCCGGGACTGGCAATCCGACATCGAGACGTCAACGGCGATCGGTCAATTCGAAGCGGGGCGGGGATCGGTATCCTTCACGATTTCACGGTCGCGGGGGAAGTGAAACTCCTGCCTCTTTTCCCGGAATTGCCGCTGTGCAGAAGCGACTGGGTCGTCTGGCACGAGAAGCTGCGCACGTCCCTGGTGTGCGGCGGTCGTCCAACCGCTCGCCTCGATCCTGCGCGAAGATCACGCGCTGTGGCGTAAGACGGTTTGACGTCCGGTCGTCGCAGCGTCGGACCTCTGGAACTGGCGTGTCGGGCCTAAGTGCTTTCCCGAACCACCAATTGACCGGCAAACCGGGACAGAGCCGTCGCATCCGTTTCGCCCTTCAAAACCCGCACCAATCCTTCGGCCATCGCCGTAAGCGGCTGCCGATAAGTGGTCAGTCGATAATTGGGATTCGAGCTCTGTGGAACATCGTCAAAACCGGTTACCGCAATGTCTTCAGGTATGCGCAGGCTGAACTCATATCGTATGGCATCGGCTGCCCCCATGGCCAGGGCATCGTTCTCGCAGACCAGGATGTCCGGTCTGTCGGCGGCATCGATGCCGGCGAGATATTCCGAGACGCGCTGATACGCCGGTTGCGGATCATAGATGCCCACAAAGAGGCATTTTGGCGCGATCCCCGTCAATTCACGCCATCGGGTCAGGAAGGTTTCCTTACGCAACAGATGCGCCGAAATGGTTTGTGGTCCGGCCAAAAAGACCGGGCGGCGATATCCCTTTCGCATCACGTGATCGATGATTTCCGCCATTGCGGCTTCGTCATCGCAGCAAACGGAAATCGTGTCGGGATTGACCGAGAAACGGGCGAAGACGATAAGTTTTCGAACCCGACGCGCCCCGAGCGCCGTCGCGAGACCCCGATCGTTGAATCTGCTGCCGATCAGCACGGCGGCATCGACTCGGCGCTGGCTTGCATGGAGTAAGGCCACGGAGGCGTCGTTTTCGTCAAGCGTGTTCACCAGTATCGTATCCCAGCCGTTCGCCCGCAGAGCACGGGTGAGACGCTCCAGCATCATGGGCTTGTGCGGGTTGGCAAAGTCGTCGACCAGCAGCGCGACCAGGTTGCTCCGGTTGGAAGCAAGGCTGGAGGCGAGAAGATCCGGGGCATAACCAAGTTGCTCGGCCGCTTGCATGATCTTCTTGCGGCTCTTCTCCGAGACGGGCGCGTTTTTCTTGAAGGCCCTGTTCACGGTCCAGCGGGATACGCCCGCGAGCGCTGCGACATCGTCAGCCGTCACTGTGTCGGTCGAACCGCCCGAAGTCATGAAATCCTTGCCTCCGCTCGCCGAAACCAGCTTACGGCAAGGACTTTCGCCCGTGAAGGTTGCACGCGCGTGCAATATGGTCCATGTTCGGCCCGTTGACGGAGTAGGGGAGGGGAAACATGTTGAAAGTCGGTTTATTGGGGGCTGGTCGGATCGCCAACGTTCATGCGCGCGCCGTCTTCTCCCACGCGGACAGTCAGCTTGTCGCAGTTTCCGATGTCGTCGCCGAGAACGCGCGGGCGCTTGCCTATCGTTTCGATGCTTTGCCGTGCAACTCCGACCGGATCATCGATGATCCGGCAATCGACGCGGTTCTGATTGCGACGTCCACGCACACGCATGCGGATTTCATCGAAGCGGCCACGGCTGCGGGTAAGGTGGTTCTGTGTGAAAAGCCGGTTGATCTGAGCCTCGACCGCGCGCGCGCCTGTCTGCAAACGGCCGCGAAAACGGGCAGACCCGTCATGATCGGCTTCAACCGTCGCTTCGATCCGAACTTCGGCGCGCTGAAAAAGGCTGCGCATGATGGGGAGATCGGCAAGGCGGAGCTTCTGTCGATCACGTCTTTCGATCCCGCCCCGCCGCCGGTCAGCTATGTCAAAGTATCCGGCGGGCTTTTCCGGGACATGACGATCCATGACTTCGACATGGCGAACTTCGTCATGGGGGGACTGCCCGAAACGGTCGCCGCCATCGGTAGTTCCATCGTGGATCCCGAAATTGGCAAGGCGGGCGATGTGGACACCGCGGTCGTGACCTTGACCTATGCCGATGGACGGATCGCGATCATCAAAAATTCGCGCCGTGCCGTTTACGGATATGATCAGCGTATGGAACTTCTTGGCTCGGAAGGGTTGCTGCAAGCGCAAAACATGCTGGAGAACACGGTCGTTAAATCGACGGCCGCCGGCGTGACCGGCGCCAAGCCCACCTATTTTTTCGTGGAGCGGTATATGCCCGCCTACGAAGCGCAATGGGCGGCCTTCGTCGCGGCGATCAAGTCGGGTTCGGAACCTCCCGTGACGCTGGATGACGGCGTGGCCGCCCTTGCGATGGCCGAGGCGGCCACCCGCTCTGCAAGGTCGGGTCAGCCTGTCAAGCTGGCGGAGATCGCATGACGGTTGCGGGGCGCATGGGAAGACCTGTCAGGCAAGGCGCAGGCTGCCAGGGACCGATCGGTATGAAAGCCTTCGCCGCAATGATCCGGGAATTCAAACGTATGCAGTTCGCGGCCAACCGTCTCGGCATGGGGTTGTCGGTCAAGGCCGTCGCGTCGGAACTGGGATACAGTGATCCTTATTTTTTCAGCGGGATGTTCAAACGCCATCTCGGCGCGAGCCCTTCGACCTGCGGGGAGCGACCGGTCCGAAAGATCTCCGGGCCGTCAATCGGCTGACGCTGCGTCGCGGTGCCGGTATGCCGGGAAACGAATTCATTGGCGCCCGGGCCGAGAGCTTCGCACTTGGTACGATCCTCCGAGGCGGGACCGACGACAAGGTCCGGGAACTCCGGCGCCCTTGCCGGACGATCGTGTTTGGCGTGCCGGTCCGGCCATCGGGGCGTCGGCGGCCTTGGAACATGCGCAGCTCCACCGTTCGAAGCGCCGTCGCTGATGGGGGATGACGCCGCCCCCCGACCGGTGGGGTGACACCGGTTCCGGCCCGCGCCGTCGGGATGGCGGCGTGGTGGGGAAAGAAGGGTGGTCGTCAGGTCGCGTAGGCGCGCGCAGCCGCTTGGGCCCCATCGCGCGCCAGCCTTTCGTAAGCGCGTGTCACCGCCCGGCGGAAGTGCTCGTTCCCCGCCAGGTCCGCCCCGAAGACTTCGCGGAACGACAACAGGGCCGCCACTTTGCCCGGTGCGTCCCTGGCGCTGTCGGAAGCGGCTCTGAGCCGGGCCCTCAACGGGTCTCGAACATCGATGTCGTTCCCGCGCTCGTCTATCCCGCCGACATAGCGCATCCATCCCGACACGGCGAGGCAGAGACCTTCGGGCAGGTGCCCGGCGGCCAGGTTGTCGCTGATCGTTCCAAGCAGGCGCTGCGGGAGTTTTTGACTGCCGTCCATCGCGATCTGCCATGTCCGGTGACGGATCGACGAATCACGGTAACGGGTCATCAGTGTCATGCAATAGTCCTGCGGATCTTCGCCCTCGGGTCGCGGGATGGTCGGCAGGATCTCCTTCTCCCAGAGTTTTTCGCAAAGCGTTGCGAAATCGGGAACCGCGACCACCTCCGCAATCGTCTCGATACCTGAGAGATAGCCGAGATAGGCGAGCGTCGAATGTGTCCCGTTCAGGCACCGAAGCTTCATCTTCTCATGCGCGTCGACATTCTTGACGAACCGGGCGCCGACGGCTTCCCACGCGGGCCGGCCTTGTACGAAATCGTCCTCGATGATCCATTGCCGGAACGATTCATGCACGACGCAGGCCGGATCGTAATAGCCCCTGGTCTCGGCCAGGCGCATCACGTCGGCCTCGGTCGTGGCGGGGGTGATGCGGTCGACCACCGTAGAGGGGAAGGGGACCTGGGTCTCGATCCAGCCGGCCAATTCGACATCCCGCGCGCGCGCGAAGTCGAGCACGACGCTGCGGGCGAGCGGTCCGTTCGATGGCAGGTTGTCGCAGGAAAGGACGGTGAAGGGTTCGATCCCCATCATGCGCCGCCGATCGAGGGCGGCGGCGAGATAACCGGGGGCGGACCGCGGCTCGTCCGGATGCGCCAGATCATGGACGATGTCCGGATGTTCGAGGTCCAAACCGCCCGTGGCGGGTTCGTGGCAATAGCCTTTCTCGGTGATCGTCAACGATACGATCCTGGCTTTCGGATCGGCCATGACGCTAAGTGCCGCCGCCGGGTCTTCGGGCGCTACGAGCACATGCCCTATCGCGCCCACGATTCGTGCCCTGCCGCCATCGGGTCCAAGCGTGACCGAGGTGTAGACGCCCCCTTGAGGTTCAAGCTGGTCCCGCGCCGCGGGGCTGCGCAGGCTCACGACGGTGATGCCCCAGTCCCCGCCCCGGGTCGCCATGGCCTCGTCCGTGTAGACTGCGTTGAACGCCCGAAAGAACGCCCCCGGGCCGAGATGCACGATGCCCGTGCGTGGTGCCGGGCCGGAGCGGGTCAGTCGTGGATTACCTTGCAAGCCAGCCCCCGTCGACATTGAGTATGGTGCCCGTGACATAGTTCGCCGCGGGTGTGCACAGGAAGGTGACGGCCCCGGCAATGTCGGCCGGTTCTCCCCAGCGCCCCGCGGGAATTCGCCCGAGGATCTCCGCCGATCGTGTCGGGTCTTCCCTGAGGGCCTTGGTATTGTTGGTCGCAATGTATCCCGGGGCGACGGCGTTCACGTTGATGCCGTATGCGGACCACTCGTTGGCCAGCAGCTTCGTCAGCCCGGCAACGCCATGTTTGGACGCCGTATAGGCGGGGACGCGGATACCGCCCTGAAAGCTCAGGAGCGAAGCGATGTTGACGATCCGCCCTCGCGCCTCCCGTGCGATCGCGGCCTTCGCGAAGGCTTGGCACATCAAAAAGACCGCCTTGAGATTCACGTCCATCACGTTGTCCCAGTCGGTCTCGGAATAATCGACCGCGTCCGCGCGGCGGATGATGCCCGCGTTGTTGACGAGAATGTCCAGATCGCCCGCCTCGGCCAGTCGCGCGGCGCCGGATGAGGGATTGGAGAGATCGAGCGCCATCGCGTCGCCCGAGCCGCCTGCATCCCTGATCGAGCCGACGGTTTCTTCGCAAGACGACCTGCCCGCGGCGATGACGCGGGCGCCCGCTTCGGCCAGCCCGATCGCAATGGCTTGTCCGATGCCTGTATTCGCGCCGGTTACAAGCGCTCGCTTCCCATCGAGCCGGAAGGCGCCATTCATCGCAGGACCTGCATCGCAACCATGTCCATATCGGCGAAGTCGATATTGTCGCCGGCCATGGCCCAGCAGAAAGCGTAGGATGCCGTGCCGGCCCCGCAGTGGATCGACCATGGCGGAGAGATCACCGCTTCTTCGTTGGCCATGACGATGTGACGGGTTTCCTCCGGTTTTCCCATGAAATGAAAGACGCGCTGATCTTTGGGCAGGTCGAAGTAAAGATAGGCTTCCATGCGCCGGTCATGGACGTGGGCGGGCATGGTGTTCCAGATCGAGCCCGGGGCGAACTGCGTATAGCCCATCAGAAGCTGGCAGCTTTTGCAGACCTCGGGATGCAGGAATTGGATGATGACGCGTTCGTTGGCGGTCTCGCGCGCGCCAAGCTCGACGCGCCGGGCGTCCGCGAGGCGGATGAGTTTCGTCGGATATGAGTGGTGCGCAGGGGCGGACAGCACGTAGAAGCGACCGCTTGAGAACGTCACCGGACCCGCGCCCATGCCGACATAGAGGACTTCCCCCCGCGCGAGCGCATAGCTCTCGCCGGCGACCGAGATTTCGCCGCTGTCGGCCAGGTTCAGAATGCCCATCTCGCGGCGCTCCAGGATTGAGGATGTGCCGGTCTCCGGCACGTGATCGAGGGTCAGGGGCGCATCCGCCGGAACGGCGGAGCCGAGGATCAGGCGATCGTAGTGCGAATAGACCAGCTTGATCTCACCGGGCCTGAAGAGATCGCCCACATGGAAATGCGCCCGCAGCGCCTCGGTATCGAGGCTCTTTGCGGTCGACGGGTCGATGGCATGGCGGGTCTCGGCGTGTGTCATGGAATCCTCTTCGAAATCAGAGATTGTAGGCCTCTTTGGCCAGGCGGTAGGTCAGGTCCCGAGCGACGTCGAAAGCTTCGGCTTCGCGCAGGCGTCCTGTGCCGACAAGATTGGCCAGATAGGCGCAATCCGAGCGGCGGGCGACATCATGGCGGGCTGGAATGGAACAGAAGGCCCGGGTGTCGTCGTTGAACCCGGCGGTGTTGTAGAACCCGCAGGTTTCGGTCGTGGTTTCGCGAAACCGCCTGATCCCTTCGAAACTGTCGAAGAACCACCAGGGCGGCCCTAGCCGCAGGGCCGGATAGACGCCGGCCAGAGGCGCCAGTTCGCGGCCATAGCTGGTTTCGTCCAGCGTGAACAGGATGATCGTGAGATCGGGCTCCATCCCGACGGCGTCGAGGAGCGGTTTCAGCGCGGCGACGTAGTCGGTCCGTCCAGGGATGTCGAACCCCTTGTCGCGCCCGTGGCGTGCGAAGACTTGAGCGTTGTGATTGCGTCTTGACCCCGGATGGATTTGGAGTACCAGCCCGTCGTCAAGGCTCATCCGTGCCATTTCCGTCAGCATCTGGCCGCGGAAGGCGTCGGCCTCTTCGGGGCTGCATTCCCCGCGGAGCGCCTTTTGAAAGAGGGCCTCCGCCGCGGTTCTTTGCAGGTCCTGCGTTCTGGCGCTGGCATGACCATGGTCGGATGCCGTCGCCCCGAACGCCTTGAAGAAGGCCCGGCGCGCGCGATGGGCGTTGAGATAACCTTGCCATGTGGCCGTATCCTCGCCGGTCAGGTCGCCGAGAGCGGCGACCCGCTCTGCAAATCCCTCGAATTCGGGATCGACAACCGCGTCGGGGCGGTAGGTGGTGATCACGCGACCCGCCCAGCCGCTTTCCCGGATTGTCCTGTGCCATTTCAGATCGTCGAGTGCGCTTTCGGTGGTGGCTAGAACCTCGATGTCGAAACGTTCGAACAGGCTTCGCGGGCGATAGGCATCCTCGGCCAGGTGCGCGTCGATATGGTCGTAATAGTGATCCGCCGTCTCGCCCGTTAGGGGCACGTCCAGCCCGAACACGTGTTCGAACGAATGTTCCAGCCACATCGCCGACGGGGTGCCGCGGAACAGATGATAGTTCTCCGCGAAGCGCCGCCAGATCTTGCGGGGGTCGCTTTCGGTCGCGCATCCGTCGACGCGCGGCACGCCGAGATCGGTCATCGGAATGCCCTGACTGACCAGCATCCGGAAAATATAGTGATCGGGGGTTACGAAGAGTTCCGCGGGATTGGGGAAGCGCCTGTTCTCGGCGAACCAACGTGGGTCGCAATGACCGTGCGGGCTGATGATGGGAAGGGTCCTGACACTGTCATAGAGCGCTCGAGCGAGATCGCGGAGCATGGAATCGGCTGGAAAGAGACGATCGGGATTGGTCAAGCGCATGGTGTCGTGGTTTCTCTTTTCGGCGAACTGGTCTACTAATATGCTAGAAGTCTAGTTGAGTCAAAGCCTATCTTGCGCTAACCTTGCGCGCGAACCTCACAGTTCGGAGTGCGTATGACCGATCTTGCCATTGTTCCGCTCGCGACACCTGTCCAATCGGCCACCGATCAAGTCTTTCGGTCACTTTATGACGCGGTGATTTCACTGAAATTGCCACCGGGTGCCAAGGTGTCGGAGGCCGAGGTTGCCAAGCAACTCAATGTGTCCCGGCAACCGGTGCGTGACGCTTTCTTTCGCCTGTCCAAACTGGGATTTCTGTCGATCCGGCCGCAGCGGGCGACCCTCATCACCAAGATCTCCGAACAGGCGGTCCTGGATGCCGTATTCACGCGCATCGCGTTGGAGGTCGAGTGCCTGCGCGTGGCGCTGGTGCGATTGACCGAGGGGGATCTTGGAAACCTGCACGACAATCTGGCCCGGCAGAGGAAGGCGCTGAACAGTGCCGACCCTTCGGAGTTTTATGCCCTTGACGAGGCGTTTCACGAGACGCTCTGCGAAATTGCCGGGCATCCGCATGCCTGGAATCTGATCCAGGAGCAAAAGGCGCATATGGACCGGGTCCGTTTCCTGACCCTATCCGAAAGGCGCCGGCGTCAGGTTTTGACCGAGCACGTTGCGCTGGCGGAAGCGCTGGAGGCGCGGGATCCCGTGCTGGCCGAGCGATGCCTGCGTGCGCATCTTACCGACATTCGGACGGTGCTGGCGGCCCTGCGGAAGCGTTATCCAGAATATTTCGCGATCTAGGAATTCCTCCGCGCTTTCTTGCGATTGCCGACGGCGCGCCCCGACGCCGCTGATGGCGTGGCATCCCTGACGGTCTCACCGTGTCGATGTAACGCGCGCTGAAGCCATCACGAAAGGGGGGAGGAAGAGTAGCCGACGAGGGAGAGAAGCGGATGGTCCTGCCATGGACCGACCGGTTCAGCGGGGTGGGGGCGCCGGCCCCAGGGATTGGCGCAGGCGGATATGCGCGGGCAGTTCGATACTGTCCGCGGGGGTCCGTTCCTTGACCATCCGCACCAGCATTTCGGCGGCGCGGCGGCCCATCTCACGATGCGGGACATGTACTGTCGTCAGTCCCGGTTCCGCCAGTGTCGCCAGTTCGATGTCGTCGAAGCCGGTGATCGAGATATCCTTGGGTACGCGCAGTCCCATTTTTCGCGCGGCCCTCAGCGCCCCTATGGCCAGCACGTCGTTTCCGCAGAGCACGGCGGACGTCGCGGGCGCCCGCGCCATGACCCGGCGGAAGGCCGTTTCGCCGGCTTCGATCGCGTATTGCGTTTCGACGAGGACGAAATCGTCTTCCGGCACGCCGGCTTCGGCCATGGCGCGCAATACGCCGTTCACGCGTCCGCGCGCCCGGTCGTTCGATGCGGTGGCGGCCGAGAGCATGCCTATATGGCGATGGCCCAGCCGCAGGACCCGCCGCGCCAGGGCGGCCATGGCGCCGGTGTTGTCGAAGCCGATGGCGGGATGAGTGGCGCCGGGCTCGTAAGACCAGGCCACGACACTCGGGACCGCGCGTTTCTCGAGAAACGCGTAGATTTCGGAACTGCGCTGATACCCGATGAGCAGCAGGG
>JBCCVK010000041.1:0-10821 GCA_039195495.1 Pseudomonadota bacterium | reverse complement strand
CTGACACGCGCACCCCGGCTCAAGGGCACAGAGCGGCGGTTCCCCTGATGTCGGGTCTCAACTGCGACGAGGAAAAATTTCTGGGTTTTTATCGTTCGGTACAGGAGATATTCGACGCGTTTGAAACCACAGATTTCGTGCACAAAGGCATGGCCGAAGCTATGCTCAACGCGATAAATCACGCCTATCTGAGTAAGTTCCCACTTGCGTATCCAAGCTGCGGGAAACGGTGGTGGGCCGCGGCGGTCATGGATGCCGAGCAGTCCGAGCTCAAGGTTATCGTCTATGATCAAGGGCATGGAATCGCCAAGACTTTGCCCACTTCTGGTCTGGTTGAAAGTATAGAGGTCGCAATTGGTAATATATTGGGAAAAATCACGAAATTGGTCGATACATCCGAAGAGATAATGGTAAAAGCCGCCTTGGAGTCGGCGAGGACCAGGACCGGTGAAGACAAGCGAGGGAAAGGGTTCAAAGACATCCAAGCCCCGGTCAACGAGGTCAGCGGATCGCGGCTGCGTATCACAAGCGGCCAAGCACAAGTGACAGTCGAGAACGGCTGTGATACTGTTTCTTTACCTCTGAAGCACCATATTGGTGGAACACTGATCGAATGGATCTTCCCGGTCCAGAGCTTTCAAGAGAATTTTGTGGGGGCTGCATAATGCTTGTTAACATAGCCGAAGACTTCTCAAAGGTCCCGGCCGGTCGATACCATCCGAAAGATGGGAACAGGACAGGTGAGCGATTCCGAAATGAATTTCTGGAAAAATTACTTCGTGCCAACGATGACAAGATAACGGTGAATTTAGACGGAGCGGTTGGTTACCCCTCTTCATTTTTGGAAGAAGCGTTTGGCGGGCTCGTCAGGGTCGGCTTCCCCTATGAAACGCTGAAAGCACGGCTACAGATCACCACGACCGAACCCCGGAAAAAACGCTACGTGGATCAGATCTGGCAATATATTCAGGACGCCAAAGATACGGCTCTTGCTTGAGACGCTTGGAGAAGGACTGGGTATTTTCTTAATCGCATTTCTCGGCGGTCTGGCGGGAGCTGTTGCGAAACACCCTTTTTCTTTTCTGGGTAAGCGCGTTGACCATAAAACCACCTCCCGAGAAACACTGGAGAGACTGGTCGTTGAAGTTCTGGAAGAGGTTCGGACACTATCGGTTGGATATTGGTCGGTTGACGAGTGTGACAATCAGAAAGCCGCTGGTGCGCGGATCGTAGCACTTTGCGACATCCTGCCAGAACTCTACATAGAACTGTTCGAAGGCGACTTGACGATTACACGTGATCTGGACATTAAACTCAATCGGCTAACCAACGTGATCACTGGAGGGACTTTTCAGCAAGCCGACCGAAAGAAAGATCATTCGGTTATTTCGGAAATGGAAAGACATCTGATGTCGCTGATGGTCGAAATCCGCCTGCAGAAGGCTCGGCTCCCCTATCCCTGGCTCTAGCGGATGTATGGAATGCTGGAAGCGCTGATTTGGATTACCCTGCATAGCTCAGTCCGAGCCCATGTCTTTTGCGAAAAAGTTCCGAAACATCCATATTCAGCCCGTTAGCGCGCGATCTTGACGACCGTCTTAAAACCGGGATGCCGTTCACCAGGCCCGATGCCGCCAATGCACGTCCGATCCAAGTCGACGGCATGCGCGAAGCTCTCCTGGGAGTTAGATTTGAGGTGCCGCGCAATCAGTTGCGCATCTTCCAAGCCACATTCGACAAGCATGAACCGTTACGAGCGGCGCATGAGAGCTTTTCTGTCAGGCAGCTTACCTGATGCCAGAACCAGCATATCCGACCCGGTTCATGGTCCTGGTCCCGTGCCCAGTTCGCGAACGCCTTTGAAAGATCCATGATTGCCGAGGTCTTCAGACCACGCGCCTTCAAGGCGGGGGCGACACGTTCAATGATTCAATGAACTGCGCGCATGTGATCCCCACCGGCAGCCCGCTATGCGACATTGTTGCAACCATGACGCCGCCTGCCTTGCCAGCAGCGGGCCGCTTGAGAAGACGACTTTTCGAATTGACCGTTGAGTGGAGTGTCAACTCTCTCGACGGTTTTTCCTTGCCCGGCGCGCCTTTCAGGCCAATTCGCACGGAGGCGGCCATCCGGCTCTCCGATTAGCCATTGCGGAACAAAGCAAGGTTTCCTTGTGTCAGATATGTGCCTATCGGAAACATGCGTTCCTGCATCGTTTTGTACATGCCCGCAAATTTCTGCATGGCAAGTGCCTTTGCCTGTTGCTGTTCTTACTGGGGTTCCGTATGTCCGGCGGTGGGACACCCCTCCCCAACGAGGGGCGTGCATCTGAGAGGATAGCCATCCATGGACAAGACGAAACCGGCGATGCGGCCGGCAAATTCATGTTTCTCATCCGGCCCTTGTGCCAAACCCCCGACATTCAGGCCCGACATGCTGGCACGAGCGCCCTTTGGCCGCTCGCACCGCGCGGCACCGTGCAAGGCCAAGCTGAAGGAGGTCATCGCGCTGACGCGCGCGATTCTGGGGGTGCCGGACGCGTATAGAATCGGTATCGTGCCAGGCTCGGACACGGGCGCGTTCGAGATGGCTATGTGGAATCTCCTGGGCCAGCGCCCGGTCGAGATGCTGGCCTGGGAAAGCTTCGGACTGGGTTGGATCACGGATGCGGTCAAACAACTCAAGCTCGCGGCCGAGGTGAGGACCGCCGATTATGGGCGGATCGTCGACTTCACCACCGTAGATTTCGACAAGGATGTCTGCTTCACCTGGAATGGCACCACGTCGGGGGTATGCGTGCCGTCAGGCGATGCGATCCCAGAGAATCGCGCCGGTCTGACCCTGTGCGATGCGACATCCGCCGTCTTCGCGATGAATCTACCATGGGACAAGCTGGACGCGACCACCTTCAGCTGGCAAAAGGTCCTCGGCGGCGAAGCAGCCCACGGCATGCTGATTCTCAGCCCCCGCGCAGTGGCGCGGCTGGAAAGTTACGTTCCGGCCTGGCCGCTTCCGAAAATTTTTCGCCTGACCAAGAACGGCAAGCTGATCGACGATCTCTTCGAGGGCAGTACGATCAATACGCCCTCGATGCTTTGTGTCGAGGATTACCTGTTCGCGTTGAACTGGGCACAATCGGTCGGCGGCCTGCCCGGCCTGATCGCACGGGCCGAGGCGAATGCGGCGGCGCTCGCCTCGTTCGTCGAGGCGAGATCATGGATCGACTTTCTGGCCCGAGAACCGGCCATCCGATCATGCACTTCGGTCTGTCTGAAATTCACCGATACGCGTATTCGCGACAGTGCCGTTTTCGCCAAGGCCGTCGTCAAGAGGCTGGAGGCCGAAGGATGCGCCCTGGATGTGGGCGCCTATCGCGACGCACCTCCGGGTCTGCGCATCTGGTGCGGAAGTACCGTCGAAACCGCGGACATCCAGGTGATGCTGCCTTGGCTCGACTGGGCTTTTGACAGCGAAATCGAAGCCCAGGCACACGCCGCCTGACGAAACGCGCGAATGCAGCATCCGATTGGCCGAATTGGCCGCAATTCTACCGCGCGGCCACGCGCCGCGCGGCCAGTTCCGACAAGAGATGACCCATGGCTCCTAAAGTTCTCGTTTCCGACAAACTCTCCGAAACCGCTGTCCAGATCTTCCGCGATCGCGGAATAGATGTGGATTTCAGGCCGGACCTGGGCAAGGACAAGAACGCCCTGCTCGCCCGGATCGGCGAATATGACGGGCTCGTCGTCCGCTCGGCCACCAAAGTCACCCCAAAGGTCCTGGAGGCCGCCTCCAACCTCAGGGTGATCGGCCGCGCCGGTATCGGCGTTGACAATATCGACATCCCTCAGGCGTCGAAAAAGGGGGTGATCGTGATGAACACGCCTTTCGGCAACTCGATCACCACCGCCGAGCACGCTCTGTCGATGATGATGGCCGTCGCGCGTCAGATCCCCGAGGCCAGCACCTCCACCCATGCCGGGAAATGGGAGAAATCGCGCTTCATGGGGGTGGAACTGACCGCCAAAACCCTGGGCGTGATCGGCGCCGGCAATATCGGCTCGATCGTCTGCGACCGCGCGCAAGGGCTGAAGATGAAGGTCATCGCCTATGATCCGTTTCTCAGCGAAGACCGCGCCGCCAGGATGGGGGTGCGCAAGGTCGGGCTGGACGACCTTCTGGCACAGGCCGATTTCGTCACGCTGCACGTCCCCTTAACCGAGAAGACCAGAAACATCCTGTCAAGGGAAAACATCGCCAAGCTGAAACCCGGCGCCCGCATCGTCAATTGCGCCCGGGGCGGGCTGGTAGACGAACAGGCGCTGGCCGACGCCTTGCAAGAAAAGCGCGTTGCCGGGGCGGCTTTCGACGTTTTCGAGAAGGAACCGGCGACCGACAGCCCGCTGTTCAATCTGCCCAACGTCGTCGTGACCCCTCATCTCGGCGCGGCGACCATGGAGGCGCAGGAAAACGTGGCCCTGCAAGTGGCGGAGCAGATGTCGGACTATCTGCTGACCGGCGCCGTGCAGAACTCGCTCAACATGCCCTCCGTGACCGCCGAAGAGGCCGTCGTCATGGGGTCTTGGCTGAAACTGGCCGAACATCTGGGCAGATTCGTCGGCCAAATGACCAATGAACCGATCAGCGCCGTCAACATTCTCTATGACGGCACGGTCTCGACCATGAATCTCGCCGCGCTGAATTGCAGCGCCATCGCCGGGATCATGAAAACCACCAATCCCGATGTGAACATGGTTTCGGCACCCGTCGTGGCCGAGGAACGGGGCATCAAGGTGTCGAAGACCACTCAAAATAAATCCGGGGTCCTGGACGCCTATATCAAGATCACCGTGGCGACCGACCAGCGCGAATGGTCGGTGGCGGGCGCCGTTTTTTCGGACGGCAAACCACGTTTCATTCAGATCAGGGGCATCAACATCGATGCCGAGATCGGCTCGAACATGCTCTATGCCACGAACGAGGATGTGCCGGGCATCATCGGCCTGCTGGGCAACACGATGGGCCGGAACGGCGTGAACATCGCCAACTTTACCCTTGGCCGCTCGGCCGTCGGCGGCGAGGCCATCGCAATACTCTACGCCGACGAGCCGGTCCCGCCCAAGGTGCTCATGGCCCTGAAAGACACGGGAATGTTTCGGCAGGTTCGTCCGCTGGTCTTTGACATAGACTAAAGCGCGATGCTTTCGGTTTAGAATTGGACGGGGGGATCACGGGCGTTCATTTTGCTGGTGCACCGTGGCCAATCGCAAGATGGAGGGTAGAGCGCTTTCGATGGATTTGCCTGAACGCGCGATGGCGCGTCTGGGCGCCGGTGAGAGCGTCCGGCAGGTTGCGGCGGCGTTGGATGTGGCGCCTTCACCGCTTCGGTCAAGATATGTTCCATCTGTCGACAGGCATATCGATCGTCCGGTCGCGGTCTGAGCCTTGCCCGAAGCCGAACCGGACCGAAAGACCGCAACCTACCAGTCGACCGGTTCGCGGTCCTTGAAGAAACCGCCGGTCGGCCCGTCGTCTGGCAAGGTTGCAAGCCATATCGCGGTGTCAGCCCCCTGTTCCGGCGCGCGGGCGGCACCGGCTCCTCCCATTCGCGTCCGCACCCAACCCGGACACATCGCGTTCACCTTAACCGTCCCGGGCAAAGACCGGGCCGCGGAAACCGTCAAGGCGTTCAAGGCCGCCTTGGCCACGCCGTAAGTCCCCGGTCCCGCGACGCCATCGGAGAACGCCCCCCATCTGGACGACACATTGACGATCCGGCCGTAATCGGCGCGCATCATCGCCGGGGCCGTGAGGCGTATCAAATGATAGGGTCCCGCGCACCATCACCGCGATCGAGGTTTCAAACTCCTCGGGATCATCGAGAACCCCGCCAGAGCCGAGGACGCCGGCGTTGTTCACCAGCACGTCAATTGGACCTATCCTTTCGAGGGCGGCCCGAATGCTTCTTTCGTCGGCGACATCCAAAACCACGGAACGGGCCCCGATTCTGCCCGCCGCCGCATGGCCATCCTCGCCGCTTCTGGAACCCACGATCACGTCAAGCCCCGACTCCAAAAGCCCCCGGGCGATCGCGAAGCCGATCCCCCGGTTTGCCCCCGTGACCAATGCAACGCGCGTCATCGGCGCCTCCATCCATTGACGTATCACATGATTGACCGTCTGCCTCGAAACCATCGGCGACGAATGCCGCGATCACGGCGTTATCACGAAATCGCCCCTTTAAGCCGTTCTCGAGCAGGTCCCGCGGCCGAAAGCCGTCGCACCGTAGCCTTTCTCAGTTTCCAGGTGTATCGCGAACGAAGGCGCTGCCACGCTCGGCAGTGGCATGGAAACTCATGAAATTCACCTTCCAGCCTTCGTCCGTGCGCGTGAAACGATGTTCATAGATCCCCCAAACCTCCCAGAGCGGGTCGCCGCCGTTCTCGTCCAGCGCACCGCGCTCCATCCGGTTCCAGGCATATCCGTGGCTGAGCATCGTCGCAGCGTCCGGACCATCGAACGCGATCCGGTGATTGCCACGCAGATGAAAGCTTTCCTTCTCGGCGGTCAGATTGCGCGCCCATCCCGCGATCAGGCCATCGGCCGGGATCGTCACCGGTTCTCCCCCAACCAAAGAGGTAAAATCCACGGTGATCTCATCCGTGAAATAGCTGCGGGCAAGCGGCCAGTTCTTGGCATCGACAGCCGCGTCGATGACATCGGCAATGCGGGTCATTTCCGTGACATCCGTCAGGGCTTCGATTGTGACGACATCGCCGGATATCGTCCCGGTTCCGGCGGAACCGAGCGTCGCGGCAAATGCGATCGCGGTCGCAGATAAAAACGTTCTCATCTTGGAACTCTCATTTCGGATTACGCAGGAAAAATCTAAAGGATTCGAGAGATCGAGATAATACCATGATTTACGACTTCTAAGATGTATGCCCTCGAACAACGAGGTTACCGTCGTCCACTTTGCGATGGATGTTCGACGTGATCGCCCGCGAAGGCGCTCTCGTAAGTAGCATGCCGGGATTCGCGGGCGACCTCACCGTCATGCCGGGGCTGCGGAATTTCAAGCGGCTTTATCCGAAAATCGATCTCGAAATCAGCATCAACGAAAATTTCGTGACTCTGTTCGAAGCAGGCTTCCAGACCGGGCTTCGCCTTGGCGACAGGCCGGAGCAGGATGCGATCGGTGTCCGCCACCGGTCGGTACGCGGAAGCTGTCCCGCCGGCCATGGCGCACCGGACGGTCCCAGGGATCCGCTTGAGCATAGCCGCATTCGATAGCGTTTCCGAAATCGTCCCGCTGCGCGCCCCGGGAATGCCAAGGAGATAGACAAGGGATGTTCGGGGCGGTCCGATCGTGAATGCACGGTCGACGCTCTACGCCCGGGTCGCAGGCGGGCCGGGCTTGGGATACGCGTTCGACGACGATCGCCCGAATACGACGGAAGAGAATATCGCGGCATCGTTCAGCGACCCGTATCGAAGCAATATCGGGCACATTTCCACACTCGCCCAAGGAATACCGATCCGTCGAGCTATTGCGCCCTGTCATAGATCAATACGTTGCCGCGGCCGGACTCGCATGTGGTCACGCAGGGCCAACTGCGACGATGCGGTGCCGGCCCGCTCCGGCCGCCGGCCGCAGCCTCAACCGCCGTTCATCCCGGTCTATCGCGCGGACCACCCAAAGACGCCGCCGGGTCATGTCCCATCCCGCGTCCAGCCGGCACCGGAACGAGGAGCCGTCTAACGGGCCGCCTCGGACACGAGGCGCACCACCGTTCCACGGCTTAGATATCCCGTTACGGGCAAATCCCGTGAACGCTGATATTTCCGGATCGCCTCCCGAGATTCGTCGGTGAGACGCCCATCGACGGGACCCGGCTGCAACCCAAGCGCATTCAATCGCTGCTCGACCAGGAGGAACGTCACCGCCGGCAGGCCAAGCTGATTCTCCTCGGCCCGCGCCTTTTCGATCACGGCGGGGTTCTGATCGGCCTGCTCCAGCGCCTGGACACGCGCACGGGCTTCATCGGCGAACAGACCGCGTGGATATGTCTGCAGATAGGATCGATATCCCTCGATCGAATCCGCGCTCTGCGTCTGATCCCAAACGTCCCGCTCGACCGCCTCGAGCTGATCACGCCTGTCGGCTTCGATCGCAGCAAGACGTTCTTTCGCGACATCCGCGTAAAGCCCGTCGGGATAACGGCGCAGATAGGCGCGCAGACCGCTCTCATCGCTTCCGCGACCGATCTGCCGCCAGAACGAAGCATCCTGCCGTTGCTCTTCCTCGGCAGCTCTTTCCCCTTCGGCCTTGGCGGCGGCGCGCATGGCGGTAAGTTGCTGCCGGGTCAGAAACCCGGTGGGAGGATATCCATTATCCGTCTGCCAGGCCGACAGGGCCGACCGGGTCCCGCGACCGAAGATACCATCGATACCCCGGGTATCGAAGCCCAGAAGCGTCAGATCTCGCTGAACGTCCTGACGTTCGGCCCGCGTGAGCGACAAGGCGGCTTCCTCATCCCGCGCGACACGTTCCGACGCCGTGCGCAGCTCGACGATCCTGGCGGTCGCCTGGACCGCGAAGCGACCATCGGGATAGGCATCGAGATACGCGATCATCGCATCCAACGTGCCGATATCGGTCACCACGTCCCAATATATTTCTTCCCGGTCTCGCCGGGACGCTGGCGCCGCCGGCAGAAAAGCCCCCTGCCCGAGATATCCGCTGATCCGCACAGACCGGCGGGTCAACCGCCTGCGGTCCGCCAGAACGGCACCGGGCCGCATCAGTTCGTCCAGCATGAAGTCCGCCACCTGCCCCGGCGCACCGGTAATGACCGTCACGCCTTGCGGGATCCGAAGCCCGTCCCGCCCGAGTCCCGACCTCACCCCGGCATTCGACGAGACCATGCGGGATGAGGCGTCCAGACCGACGACCGCGCCGCCGGGAACCCGCGCCGCCAGATCGAGCAGAAGATCGACGGAAATGCCCCTGGACACGAGGCCCGCGACCGAGGTCGTGTCTGCGCCGGGCGGAACCAGCCAGGTCGCCCGACCCGTGGTCGCGAACCGGCCGGACGCCAGAATCAGCGCACGTTCCGCACCCTCGACGCGCTGCGCAAAGCGCGAGAGCACCAGCTCCGTTTCGGCCGGGGTCGGATCCTGCGCCCGGATTACTGTGAACCCCGCCTCTTCCAGGCGATCGGCCAGCCGCAAGATCTGATTTCCAATGGAAGCGCGCGCCGCAGTCGAAGACGTACCGATCAGAAGGGCAATCCGTTCGTCGGCATATGCGGGCGCGCAAACCAGAACCGACGCCGCAGCCAGGACCAGGAATTTCAGTTTATGCATCGGCACCCCCCGCCGGTTCATCATAGCTGCGTTGATCGTCGATTACCTTACCATCGTCCGGCAGGCTTCCCGGAGAAACGATCTCGATTCTTCCCTTGAGTTTCAGCGTCGCCGCAACCGACGCCTCCAGCGCCTGGCGCGATGCATCGCCGGCCTCGACCTGAACGGTCAATGCGTCCCTCTCCTCCTCGCGCCGGACGATGACACGGGCGCGCGCCACTTCCGGATGCCGCGCGACCAGCGCAGCGACCTGCTCGGGACGCACGAACATGCCCTTGATCTTGGTGGCCTGATCGGCGCGTCCCATCCATCCCTTGATTCGCTTGTTCGTGCGGCCGCAAGGGCTTTCGCCCGCCATCATCGCGCTTAGATCGCCGGTGGCGAAACGGATCAAGGGATAATCGGGATTCAGACTGGTCACCACGACCTCGCCCACCCGGCCCTCGGCGACTGGCCTGCCCGTACCGGGCGTGACGATTTCCACGATCACCCCCTCGTCGACGATCATTCCGTCCATCGCCGGACTTTCATAGGCCACGTTGCCCAGATCGGCGGTGGCGTAGTTCTGCAGACATGTGATCCCACGCTCTGCATAGAACTGCCGCAGTGAGGGAAACAACGCTCCGCCTCCGACCGCCGCCTTGGTGATGGCAAGCCTTACGTTCAGTTCATCGGCCTTGTCCAGGATGACCTTCAGGTAATCCGGGGTCCCGGCATAAGCGGTAACGCCGACATCCCGCGCCACCTGGATCTGCAATTCGGTCTGACCGACCCCCGCGGGCACGACGGAAGCCCCGACGGCCCGGGCGCCGTTCTCGAAAATCATGCCTGCGGGCGTCAGGTGATAGGAGAAACAATTCTGCACGATGTCGCCGCGACCGATCCCGACGGCGTTCAGGAACCGCCCGATCCGCCACCAGTCATGACCGATTCCACCGGGCTCATAGATCGGTCCGGGCGACTGAAAGATGTGCACCACGTTCGATACGGCCATCCCGCCGAAGGGCGGCCGCGCCTTTTGGCGCTCGCTCAATTCGGACTTGCGCAAGACCGGCAATGCGGCAAGGTCGTCCAGATCATCGATGTCGGCCCCGATGCGCGCGCGGACCAGTTGCGCCTTCAGCGCTGCGATCTGGGCCGCTGCCCGCGCATCGGCGCTGCGTGTCTCCAACTCATCAAAAAACGCCATTCCGGCCCCCTCTCCGATCGAAAGCCTTGCCGCCGCAGATGCGCAACCCTCCGCCCCTGCCCCTCAGCTCAGCCATCGCTTACGCCGCCGATAACTGCGTGCGTCGCGGAACGATCTGCGCCCCTTTTCGGACATGCCGAGGTAGAATTCCCGCACATCCGGATTCTCACGCAGCTCCTCGGCACGCCCTTCCATCACCACACGTCCCGATTCCAGAATATATCCGTGATGCGCGAAGCGTAACGCCACATTGGTGTTCTGCT
>JBCCVK010000040.1:0-10884 GCA_039195495.1 Pseudomonadota bacterium | reverse complement strand
CGGTGAGAGCTTTATAGTTAGAATTTGAGCGCGTGCCTAAAAATCGCTCAAGCCGTATCAGTGCCCGGGCCGTTTGCCCACCTTCGGGGGCGTATTGATCTAAGGGGACCTGAAGGGATGAACGGTTGCAAGAAGATGGAAGCAATCGAACGCTTCCACGACGAGACCGCGGATTTCAGCGAGGAGGAGCTTTTCAAGCTCTCGCGTGCCTTAAAGGAAATCCAGCGGAACAAAGACTGCGAAACGGCAGAAAAACCTAATCGCTGCCAACGCGCGATCGAAGAGCTTGCTCTAACTCTTCCGGGCTCAACTGCTCAAGTGTAGATTGCAGCTCCAGCCGGCCGGGTGTTACAGCGCCCGGCCGGTGCAAGACCCCGATTGGCACATTGAGCTCGTCACATATCCTCAGAAGGTTCGCATAGCTGATTGAACTTTGACCTCTGATAAACGATCCGAGAAGGTTCTTTGAGAGACCGGCGGCAACCGACACCTCCGCCGCAGTTTTTTCACGGATCGCGATCGCGATCCTGAGATTCTGTCTGGCCGTTTCAATCCTCTTATCCTTGAGGTCGCTCTCTCTCATTCGTCTGCCTGCCTTGTCGTTCATCGGCCCCATGACCCTTCCCGCTATGAAAAACTCTTACACACGCCGCCGCGAAATACCTTTGGCTTCGGTGGCATAACACAGAATTTCCATTCGCATGCACCCCTTTTTTTCGGGATGCGCACGAATTAGCGACAAAATGTGTTGCTTATCGGGAAGATCACAATATAAGGTGCTCGTCACAATTAAACGGGATGAGGATAGATGAGCACCACCTCCAGACCGGCACTCCCGACGCCGGATCACTTCCGTAAATGGCTACGCGATTCGATTGCTTCGGTCGAGACGACACCCTCCGCGCTCTCCATCGCGGCCGATCTCTCGAAGAACACGGCAAGCCGCTTCCTAAACTCAGGCGGGTCTCTCACTCTTCAGACAGCCTCCGCGTTTGAGCGTGAGCTCCTCGCGCGCGCCCAGGTCAAGGGGATCACCTTGCCGCCGGCTTTTGCGGACGAAAAGGCATGAGCGACCTCCTCGCCAGCCTCACACCGCGCGAGCGTCGCGGCCTTGAAAACCTCTCGGAACGCACCGGCGTCGCCGTCGAGGACCTCGCGTGCGAAATGGTGGCAGCCTATCTCCGCCTCGTTCTCGACGCGCCGCGCGTCCCGGCCGGAAAGAAGCTCGTCGCCGCGATCCGCAAACGGTCTCGGGTTTGACATGGACGCGCCTCTCCCCCTCAACACTTGCTCGACGCCGGCCGGCGATCGGGAGTTCTTCCCCACGCCACCATGGGCGACCCGCGCTCTTCTCGACGAGCTTTCGCGCCGCGGACTTCTCGTCGGTTCGCGCGCTTGGGAGCCGGCCTGCGGGGAAGGCTACATGTCAAAGCCACTCGCGGAGCATTTCCACCGGGTTCGCTCGACTGATCTTCATGACTGCCGGGACGTGTTCCCGGATCAGGACGAGGTCCTTGACTTCCTTCTCGACTGGCCGTCTCTGAGCGACCGCGATCCCTTCGACTGGATCATCACAAATCCACCCTTCAAGCTTGCCGAAGAGTTCTTCGAGGTTGCGTTTCGCCGCGCGCGTGTCGGCGTGGCACTCTTCCTCAAACAACAATGGCTCGAAGGGAAGGTCCGTCATCGGACGATCTTTTCGGACCCGTGTCGCCGGCCGCGCCTGATCCTCCAATTCGCCGAGCGCGTCCCTCTTTGCAAAGAGCGCCTCGATCCAGATGCGAGCACCAATCAAGCTTATGTCTGGATCGTCTGGCTAAAGCCAGGCGCGCTCGAACACGAAGCCAGTGGCCCGACGGAATTCGGCTGGATTGCGCCTTGCCGCCGCACGTTTGAACGACCTTCCGACTACCCACCGGCTCCGCCTTCAGTGTGCTCTGAGCCGACTGAACTTCTCGCTCTTATGGGCGAGACCTCCGCCGCGTCCGGGACTGGCGCGATCACCGCATCCGAAAACAAGGGATTGGATCAATGAGCTTTATCGAAACCGGCGAGGAGTTCGCCCGGGCGCGTGCTGCCCGGCGGATTCTTCCGCTTCTTCTCTCACCCTCGGCATGCATCGTCATTGCCGCGCCGCATATTCTTCCTGACGCCGAGGCGGCCGTCGTCACCTCCGCCGGAGATGTCGTTGAAGTGATCGAGAAGGTCGATCGCAAGACCTTTGATACGCTCCGCGCGGAGGGTTGGGTTGATCTTCACGCCGAGTCGGAGGAAATCCAGCGATACCGGATCACGTCGCACGGCCGCGCCTCGATCGCCGAGGCCGCGAAGATTGTCGTTGATCGCGGCGCCCGACCCGATCCATTGGAGCCGTACTTTCGCGGGGCTGACCCGCTCTCGCAAGACGCGGTCGCCGCGGCCGCTGCAATCCGTTCGGAGTTTGCCCGCGCCAAATTCAGCGGCGACGAGCTTTTCGACGAGTGGAGGGAATTCACCCGTTCGGGTGAATGGCCGGGCGATCTTGAAGACCTTCCGGACAGCGACGCCTTTGCACGCTCGACACTCCGCGCGCTTCTCGCCCGTCTTGGTCCTGACCTTGGCGATATGGTGATCCTCGTCGTTTGTCTGTTTCGGTCGGTTCCGGACGCGGAAAAAACCCTAAACCTCCCGCAGAGGTCCGGCCGCGTCTTGCTTCGCATGGCGCTCGATCGGGCCGCGTCCGCGATCTCGACTTCGGCCCCCGCGACCCCCGAAATCAAGATTGCCGCGCCAAGCCGGAACCATATTCGCGCGCAAGTCGAGGCCCTCCCGGAGGGCGAGCGCACCGAGTACCTTCTCGCGTTGATCGAGGCGCTTCTCGGCCCGGAACTCCTTTCACCGGCACCGTGGCGCGCGTTCGGCCTTGAGCTCACACCGAATGAGGTCCGCGTCGCATTCCTCCTCGCCGCGCATCGCGGCAGTCTTGTTTCGCGCGAGCGTATCTTCGCAGCCCTCTATGTCGATCGCGCTCCAGGCGACGAGCTTCCGTCCATCGATACGATCAGGAACGTGATCTCACACCTTCGCAAGAAATTCGAGGAAGCCGATTGCTTGCTGACGATCGAGGCGGAGCCCGGATTCGGATACCGGCTCGATGCTCCGGAGGAGATTGAGCTCCCCGGCGACCCCAAGAAAAGGAAATGAGCCACATGGCAAAATCAATCAACCGCGTGACGGTCTTAGGCCATCTCGGCCGCGACCCTGAAGTGAGATCATTCCAGAACGGCGGCAAGGTCTGCAACCTTCGCCTTGCCACCTCGGAGTCTTGGAAAGATCGCAATACCGGCGAGGTCCGGGAGCGAACGGAGTGGCACTCGATCGCGATCTTCAACGAAGGTCTTGTCCGGATCGCCGAGCAATACCTTCGCAAGGGCTCGAAATGCCTGATCGAGGGGCAGCTCGAAACCCGGAAATGGCAAGATCAGTCCGGACAGGATCGCTACACAACCGAGATCGTTCTGCGGCCCTATCGCGGCGATATTGTTCTCCTCGACGGCCGCCCGGACGCCGGCGGATCAGATCGCGACCCTTCTCCGGCAGGACAGACACAACAAAGCCCGCCGGCGCAAGACTTAGACGACGAAATCCCCTTCTGATCACCCATGGATATCAAGCCTCCTATAGACATCGTTTGTCCGAAGTGTTCCCGGACCGCGCGCGTTCCGAGATACGAGCTTGATCCGGAGGGGGCAACGCTCGCCAAAATCCTTTGCCCTGATTGTTGCGGCGGGGATTTCGGCTCGACGGAGTATTTCGATTCTGCCGGGAAGCAAATTCTCTCAGAGCCACCGGAATGAATTCCGATCCGAGAATCGATCTCGCGAAATCCATGTCGTTCCGGGAGGTGATGGATCGCCTTCCGCTCGATGGACTTCGCAAGGATGGCCGCGAAATGGTCGGACCCTGCCCGAAATGCGGCGGATCAGATCGTTTTGCAATCAATCCGGACCTCGGCGTTTTTCTCTGTCGGGGATGCAATGCCCGCGGAGACGGCATTGATCTTGTGCAGCACGTCCTCGGATGCGACTTCAAAGCCGCCCTTTCTCACCTTGTCGGCGAGGCTCAAGAGATCGACCCGAAAGAGCTTGCGCGCCGACAGGCCCGCGCCCGGCGTGAAAAGGAACGGCGCGACGCAGAATCTGAGCGATATCGGAAAAGGGCGATCTCGGATGCCATTGCGATCTGGAAGGCTGCGCGGCCGTCTACTGCCTCTCCGGCGGTTGACTATCTGGCCGCACGCGCGATCTCGATCCCTTCGATCCCGAAGGCGCTGCGCTTCAAGCCCGATCATCCCTATGTCCGCAAGATCGGGTCTGATCTTGTGACACTGCACCGCGGCCCTTGTATGATTGCTGCGATCCAAGGCCCGAACGATCGCCTTGCGGCGGTGCATCAAACGTGGATCGATCTCTCTTCGAAATCCGGCAAGGCGGAGATTGTCGATCCGACCTCCGGCGAAGTCTTCCCGGCAAAGATGGTTCGAGGTTCGAAGAAGGGCGGCGCTATCCGCCTCGGCGGCGATCGCTCCGAAGGCGTTCTCGTTATGGGGGAGGGGATCGAGACCACGCTCTCGGCCCGCGTATTGTCGCCGCGCGGCCCGGCCGAGTATTGGGCCGGTGTGGACCTCGAAAACTTCGCCGGCCAAATGGTCCGGCGCCCGGGTGTCAAGCACTCCGGCGAGCCTGATCTCTCTGACGCCCGCGCCTTCGTTCCCCCGGCTTGGGTCCGTCACCTTGTCCTCCTCCAGGACGGCGATAGTGCCCCTTCAATGACCCGGGCCAAGCTCAAATCCTGCATTCTGCGTGCTCAATCCGTGATCCCGGGCCTCTCGGCCGAGATCATTCATCCGGGCGAGGGGAAGGACTTCAACGATCTGCTTAGAGAGAAGCTCGGACACACCGGGCCGGAAAGGATGACGTGAAAGACACCGACCAACGGCCGCCTTCTGACGATTACTCCTCCGAACAGTTTCCGCCGATCGATCACACGCGGCACCCCGGCGACGAGATGCCGCCGCCATATGACGCCGAGGAAACGGTCGAATCGAGATGCGCAACTCTGCCGCTCAATGACTATGGAAACGGTCAGAGGTTCCTTTCGCATTTCGGAGAGGATTGTCTGTTCGTTCCGCGTGTCGGCTGGCACCGATGGACGGGCCAGGTCTGGCGCCTCGATGAAGACAAGATCGAGGTCCGCGCTCTTGCCCACGAGATCGGATCGAAGATCCTCGACGAAATCCCTTGGATTGCCCTTGAGGATTGGGAGCGCGAAGCGATCGAGGCCGAGGAGCAAGCCGATATCGAGCTCCAGACTTACTATGCGAAAGAGAAGATCACGAATGCGGACCGCGCGCAGATGAAGCGCCTCGGCGCGATCATCGAGGCCGGCAAAGACGCGCGCAAGGCGCTCGGCTCGCGCAAGAGATCGCACCGATCCCACGCTAAGAGCTCGGGGAACACGGCCGGAATTAACAACATGCTTACCGAGGCAAGCGTGTCGGTCGCCCTCCCGCTGGCTCAACTCAATGCTGACCCGCTTGCCGTCAACACCCTCTCAGGCGTGCTGCAGTTCCGCGATATCGAGGGGCACGGGTGGACCGTCGATCTTTTGCCCCATGACCGCGCGCAACTGATCTCGAAAATGTGTTCATGCGAGTATGACGCCAAAGCCGAGGCTCCGATCTTCGAGAAGTTCCTGAAGCGGATTCAGCCTGATCCGGCGAACCGAGAATTCCTCAAGAGATGGTTCGGATACACGCTGACGGGCTTGACCAGCGAGCAAAAGCTCCTCTTTGCGCATGGTGATGGTCGAAACGGCAAATCGACCCTCGTCGATCTGGTTGCGTCGATCCTTGCGGATTATGCGACGACGGTCCCGATCGAGAGCTTGACCGGCGCCGAACAGCGCAAGGGCTCCGACGCAACACCCGATCTCGTCCGGATACCAGGCGCCCGCATGGTGCGCGCCTCCGAGCCCGAGCAAGGTCAAAAAATGAAGGAAGCGATCGTCAAAGCCCTCACGGGCGGCGAGCCGGTTCTGATCCGCCGAATGCAACAAGAGTTCGTCGAGGTCACTCCCGAGTTCAAGCTCACGATCCAAGGCAATCACAAACCGGAAATCAGGGGTGACGACGATGGGATTTGGCGCCGTGTCTTGCTCCTCCCGTTCGAGGAGCAAATCCCGAAGGAAGAGGTTGACGCCAGTCTCCCGGCAAAGCTTCGTTCCGAAGCGGCCGGCGTTCTTCGCTGGATGGTCGAAGGCGCTCTCGACTGGATGGAGAGCGGCCTCCAAGTTCCGGACTCCATTACGGACGCGACGAATGAGTATCGCGAGGAAAGCGATCCGCTCCGCGTCTTCCTGCTTACGAAATGCGAGATCACGGGACGGGACAGTGACGAACTCCTCGCCCGGGATATGGTGGATGCCTTCCGTCTCTGGATGGAGGACAACGGCAACGAACCGTGGGGAAAGCGCGCCGTGTCCGCTCGGCTGGCCAAGGCCGCCGGTCGGTTTAAGCACCCAGACACCGGGACGCAATTCTTCGCCCGGAAGAAATCGACTTCCTTTTATGTTGGGGTTGGCTTTCTTCCCGAGACCGCGATCCGCCTTGCCGAGTTTCGTGATCAAAACAATGGATGGCGCAGCTAATGGCGGGCGGTGGACCGTGTCACCTTTGCAAAGCGCCGAATGCGCCGTTTCTATTTCGGCGCCCCGGCACCTTTTCCTCTCTCCCGGAAAAGGACCGCGTCTATCTTCGCGCCTGTAGAGATTGCCGACAAGAGGCGGAGGAACGCCGCGACAAGCGTTTTAATGTTAAGACCCCCGAGAGGTCCGCTCCCTCCGCACCTCCCGAAGAGCCTTCGTGCCCGCCGCGCCCCGTCGATCGGCAAGGGTCGCTTTTCTGATCAGAGCGCGGCCGCCGCTGATCACCCATCCTCCGACGACATCGGCGAACAAGAGCGCGCAGATTATAAGCGTCGCGATCGTCACGCCGAGTAAAGCCCCGAAGAGGAGCGAGATAGCGATCGTGAGAACGATCCAGAGGGCGAAATATGCCATGACGCCGCGGCTCTTATCACAAAACAACCGCCTCCGCCACATGTCTCGCCGGCACCTCTTCGGTGGCGGCGCCCCCTTCCCCCATGCAGAACAGACGCCCGTTGATCCCATAAACGGGATGAATGGGATCAACGTGGGACTGAAAAACATCCGTTGATCCCATAACAAATTGTGTTAATTCAATGGTTTAATGGCCTATGGGATTGATGGGACGTAAAATCCGACCTTGCTCATACATGTGAAGGGGTAAGGGGTAATGAGTGATTACTCGCACATTTTTTTTCCCACGTAAGGCGAGATTTTCAATCCCATCAATCCCATGAATGGATAAAAAAGCAATGTATTCAGATGGATATGTCTGTTTATTAAGGCGATTTTCAGTCCCGTGTTGATCCCATGTTGATCCCATCAATCCCATAGACTGAAGTAAGCTTCTGAAATTACTCATATAAATAAGGGATCAAGATGCAGACACTTGCCAGGACAACGCTCTCAGCGCTCAATCTCGAAGTTGTTGCGGTCTATGCCGCGCTTTCCCAAGGGGCGGACGCCGGAGAGGGTGATCGCCCACCTCCGAGCCTCGCCGCTGAACCGGTCGATCTGGTCGAACTCCGGGAGCCTCGGGTGAAGGACGGAAAGCCATCGGTCGAAGTTCTCACCCTCCCAGGTCGTCGGACGGCCGTGCGTCGTGTGCCGCCGTCGCTCTCCAAGCTCTCCCGTGAGGACGGACGTTTCCTTGCGGTTGTTGCCTATGCGACGGCGGTCGAGCGCACATCCTCGATCAAGGGTGTTTCAATCGAGCCAGCACTTGCCCGCGCAAGTTCGTCCTCGGTTCCTGATGGCGGCGCCTCGACAAAAGCGCTTCAGGCCGCGACGATCCGTCTTGCACGCGGAACCATCAACCGGTGGAAGTGGTCGCGCGCCCGCCGAAACTTTGTGACTGGCTCTGACCGTGTGATCCTTGAGACACGGCGGGGTTCTGCGAAGCCAATCACCGCAACGGACCTCCTCGACGGCGTCGCGATCGAGGGCCTCGACATGACGACGATCCTTCGTCGCCGGGGATGGAGCGGACATTCGTCGCAGAGAAAGATTCTGTCGGAAGCATTTGACGACATGCTCGCCAGTCTCGCCGACGCCCTCGGGTATGGAAACCGGCTCCGGCGGTCTTAATGTTCACGAGGCGGGTTTTTCTGGACTTCTCGCGTCCGCGTCCCGTAACGAGTCGGGCAGCGTCGCTGATCACGGCCCGGAGCAACCCGCACGCGATCATGCTTGACCCGAAGCACCCGGACCACCGTGTCCCCGGCGACGCACCCAATCGCAAACGTTTGCTACCCTGTCACAGGCGTTTGCGTCCACGGGCCGTCCGTCTTGAGCCATCGCGTTTGTCCCTTGTCGCGATCGAGGCTCGGCGGGCGGCCAAACCGTCTTTGGAGGTCGCATGAAGTGGGATCGTGAGCCCCGACCGTGGCGCCATCTCTACAAGCGCAAAGCGTGGAGGGACCTCGCCGCTGCACACAAAGCGCGGGAGCCTCTCTGCCGGGCTTGTCTCAAGCGCGGATTTTCAAATGACGGCACCCTCACTTCAGCCGGCGCCCGTCAGACCAACCCCCGCCGCCGCCATGTGGTCGCGGATCACATCGTTCCGCACAAAGGCGACGAAGCCCTGTTCTTCGATCCAGAGAACTTGCAGACGCTTTGCCCGGACGATCACGACCGGAACAAACAGCGCGAAGAGTATCACGGCTTTTCGCAAGAGCGCGGCGCCGATGGCTGGCCGCTAGACCCCCGGCACCCTGCCAACCGTTAGAGCCCTCCACCAGGTACGATCTCGATTCTTTCGCAAGAGGGGGGAGGGGTCGAAGCTCTGGGGAGGGCTCAGAGGACCGGCGAAGGAGCCTTTTTTTTCAACGAATGAGAATTGAATACAGTTCTCCAAATCTGAATGGAGGCCGACATGAAAGGTCGCCGTCCCGATGGGAGCGGCGCCGTCGTTCCTATGACGGAAGACGGCGCGGCCTCCGGCCACAATCTTGATGAGCGCGCCCGCTCAAAAATGCTTGAGCTTGAGCCTGACGATCTCCGCGAAGAACACCGCGAAGTTTACCGCCGGCTCGCGCTTCCGCTCTGCCACCCGACCCGGGATCGGTTGAATCCGGGAAACATCTTCATGTTTCACCAACTCGTCCGCGTCGTCTCGCGTCACGAGAAGCTCCTCGTCGCGATCGAAGACGGCGAAACCTACACCACGAAAACCCGCGACGGCGAACAACAGAAGACGCGCCCGGAAGTTGGCCAGGTCAATGAGACCTTTCGGCAAATCCGCGCCCTCGCCGGCGAGTTCGGAATGACGCCGGCGACTGAGCGCAGCCTCACCGCGCCCGGACAACTCGGCTTCACGTTTCCGCCCGGGGGCGGAGGAGAGTATCTGACATGACCGATCCCGCCGTCGATCCTGTGACGGCGTGGGCGGAAAGCGTGGTCGCCGGAGATGTCATCGCCGGACCGTATGTCCGCGCGGCCGCCTCGCGTCATCTCCGCGATCTCGAAGAGGGACCGAAACGGAATCTCGTTTGGGATTTGAACGCCGCGCTTCGCGCGATCGAGTTCTTTCCGAAGATGCTCCGCCTCAACGGCGGGCAGTTCGAAGGCGATCCGTTTCGCCTTCATCCGAGCCAGGCGTTCCGGATCGGATCGCTCTTCGGTTGGATTTGGTCGAAGGATCACCCGTCGAAACGCCTCCGCGGCACGCGCCGCTTCCGCCGCTTCTATGACGAAGAGGGGAAGGGGAACGGGAAGTCGCCGCTCCTCGCCGGGATCGGGCTTTACATGCTTGTCGCTGACGGCGAGGCTCGCGCCGAGGTCTACGCCGCCGCCTCGAAAAAGGATCAGGCGCAAGTCTTGTTCCGGGACGCGGTCGCTATGCGTGACCAGTCTCCGGCGCTTGTCCGTGTTGTGACGGCTCAAGGCGAAAACCCGGTTTGGCAAATGACCTATCGCGGCCGGGACGGCGGGAAGAGAATCTTCAAACCGATCTCGGCCGAGGCCGGTCAATCTGGCCCGCGCCCGCATTGCGCTTTGACCGACGAGGTTCACGAGCACCGATCGCGCGACGTGATCGATATGCTGGAACGCGGCTTCAAGTTCCGCCGTCAACCGCTCCTCGTCATGGCGACGAACAGCGGAACGGACAGACGCTCGATCTGTTTCGAGGAACACACCCACGCGGTGAATGTTGCGACCGGTGTCACCGACGACGACACGACCTTCGCTTTCGTCTGCTCTCTCGACGAAGGCGACGATTGGGAGAACGATCCGGCATGCTGGATCAAGGCAAATCCACTCCTCGGCGTGACCATCACCGAAGAGTTTCTCGCCGGAGAAGTGAAAAAAGCGCAACAGATGCCGGGCAAGCGCAACGGGATCGCGCGCCTTCATTTCTGCCAGTGGACACAATCGGTCACGGCCGCCGTGAAGCGTGAGACGTGGCTCGCCGCACATGGCGAGGTCGATCCGGAGGAGCTCAACAAGAAAGGCTATCCGTGCTTCGGCGGTCTCGATCTGTCCCAGGTCCGCGACTTCTCGGCCTTGACCCTCGCATGGCTGATCGACGCAACGAAGGACGCCGAGAAGATCGTTTCGAAAACGTGGTTCTGGACTCCAGAAGACACACTTCTCGACCGCGCCGCCCGCGATCAGGCGCCTTATGACCTTTGGGTCGATCAGGGTCATATCGAAGCGGTCCCGGGCGATCGTTTGAAATACGCATGGCTCGCCGACGCG
>JBCCVK010000039.1:0-11099 GCA_039195495.1 Pseudomonadota bacterium | reverse complement strand
TTGGAGCGGGCGATGAGATTCGAACTCACGACCCTTACCTTGGCAAGGTAATGCTCTACCCCTGAGCTACGCCCGCGCTCCCGATGCAGGAAGAGGATTTACGAACTCCTGCAGGGCCCCGCAAGAGAAAAAGCATGATCGGTTGGGAAAATCGGCTTGCCCGTCCCAAAGCGCCCGCGCGCCGGCCGGGTAAACCCGGCCGATCGCGGCCGATCTCTGTGACGGGGGCCACAGAATGGGGCGCGCTCCAAGCGGTGCGGGCGGCGGGGCCGGGAAAACGGGTCGGGCGCCTTCCTTTGCTGCGGGTTTCCGCCTTGCGATGCCGGCACGTGAGAAGAACGGCTGTCGTTCTTGGACGACGGCAGAGGCGCGGAGACCATCTTTGGGCGCAGGGAGCGTCGGCGTCGCCCCGCACGGTGGCCGGATGGGCCGATCTCTCCTCCGCACCCTCTTGGGTGGACGCGAGACGGGTCGCGCACTAGTCTGCCCTCCGCCGAGTCGGGGGAAGCCAATGAGTGAAAGCCAAGTGCAAGCCTATCAGGTATTGGCGCGAAAGTATCGGCCCGAGACCTTCGCCGATCTGGTGGGACAGGAGGCGATGGTGCGGACTTTGCGCAACGCGTTCATGGCCGACCGCATTGCGCAGGCCTTTATCATGACCGGCATTCGCGGTACGGGCAAAACCACCACCGCCCGTATCATCGCCAAGGGAATGAACTGCATCGGGACGGACGGCACAGGCGGCCCCACCACCGATCCTTGCGGACGGTGCGAGCACTGCTTGGCGATCATGGAAGGCCGTCACATCGATGTGATGGAGATGGACGCGGCAAGTCGCACGGGCGTTGGCGACATACGCGAGATCATCGACAGTGTGCATTACCGCGCCGCCTCGGCACGCTACAAGATCTACATCATCGACGAAGTGCATATGCTGTCGACCAACGCTTTCAATGCGCTGCTGAAGACGTTGGAAGAACCGCCCGACCACGTGAAATTCATCTTCGCCACCACCGAGATCCGCAAGGTGCCGGTCACGGTGCTGAGCCGGTGCCAGCGTTTCGACCTGCGCCGGATCGAACCCGATGCCATGATTGCGCTTTTGCGCAAGATCGCCCTGGCCGAGGGCGCCGAGGTGAACGATGATGCGCTGGCGCTGATCGTTCGCGCCGCCGAAGGGTCGGCGCGCGACGCGACCTCGCTGCTGGATCAGGCGATCAGTCATGGTGCGGGCGAGACCACCGCCAGTCAGGTTCGCGCGATGCTGGGCCTGGCTGATCGGGGGCGGGTTCTGGATCTGTTCGATCTGATCATGAAGGGCGATGCAGCAGGCGCGTTGCAAGAACTGGGCGGGCAATACGCCGAGGGCGCCGATCCGATGGCGATACTGCGCGATCTGGCCGAGATCACCCATTGGATCAGCGTCGTCAAGATCACCCCGGAAGCGGTCGACGATCCGACCGTCGGTCCAGACGAACGTATGCGTGGCCGGGCGATGGCCGGAAAGCTGCCGATGCGGGCGATGACCCGAATGTGGCAAATGCTCCTGAAGGCGCTTGAAGAAGCGGCGGCGGCCCCAAACGCCATGATGGCGGCCGAAATGACGATCATTCGCCTCACCCATGTTTCGAACCTGCCGTCGCCCGAGGAACTGGTGAGAAAGCTACATTCGTCGGCGGTCGAGATGCGACAGACGACGGGCGTTTCGGCGGCGGGTTCTCCGCGTACGCAGGCGTCCGTCTCGTCAGGGCCGACGATGCGGACCCGAAGGGTGGTCGGCGGTCCGATGCTCCCGGAGCCGGTTTCCGACCGGTCGCCGGCGCCGTTCGCCACCTTCGAGCATGTTGTGGATCTGATCCGCCATCATCGTGATATGAAATTGCTGGTCGAGGTCGAAACCGGCCTGCGGCTGGCTGCCTATCAGCCTGGACGGATCGAGTTTCAACCGACAGAGGATGCCCCACGCGACTTGGCCGCGCGGCTGGCCAGCCGATTGCAAAGCTGGACCGGCATGCGCTGGGGTGTCACGCTGGTCAACGAGGGCGGCGGACAAACGATCGCGGAGACGAGAAATGCCGAGTTGATGAAACTCGAGGCCGAAGCCAAAGATCATCCGCTGGTGCAGGCGGTCTTCGACGCTTTTCCGAATGCGAAGATCGTCCGGATCGTCACCCCGGATCAGATGCGGGCCGACGCCGCCGCCGAGGCCTTGCCCGAAGTCGAGGAGGAATGGGATCCGTTCGAGACGGATTGAAAGGACCGCCGCCATCGCTGGCCAGGTGTTTTCACGATCACTTACACTGCACGGCGGACAAACGATCCCGGCATTCAAATCGAAAACGATATTCGCGCTGGAAAAACATCATAGGAGACGGAGATGTTAAAAGGACTGAGCGGCCTTGGCGATATGGCCAAGATGATGAAAACCGCGCAAGAAATGCAGGCGAAACTGGGCCAGTTGCAAGAAGACCTTGGCGCAATGACCGTCACTGGCGAAAGCGGCTTGGGCCTGGTGAAAGTCACCGCCACGGCCAAGGGCGAGTTGACGACCCTGGAAATCGATCCTTCGATCTTCAAGCCGGATGAAAAAGAGGTGGTCGAGGATTTGATCCTGGCCGCCATCAAGGATGCCCAGCAGAAGGCGGCCCGGAAAAACCAAGACGAGATGAAAAAGCTGACCGACAGTCTTGGCTTGCCGGCGGACATGAAGCTGCCTTTCTGACGGAGCCGTTGTGAACGACGCGGCCCACGCCATCGAGAATCTGGTCGACATGATGGCCAAGTTGCCCGGTCTCGGCCCCCGTTCGGCGCGCCGTGCGGTGCTCTATATGATCCAGCGGCGCACGACGGTGCTCGACCCCTTGGCCACTATGATGCGCCATGTGGCCACCTCGGCTCGAAAATGCTCGAACTGCGGCAATATCGGTATCCTGGATATCTGCGACATCTGCGATTCCGAGGCGCGTGCCACAGGGCAGCTTTGCGTGGTCGAAGGGGTGGCCGACCTGTGGGCGATGGAGCGCGCCCGCGTCTTCAAGGGCCGTTATCACGTCCTTGGTGGTACGCTGTCGGCACTCGATGCCGTCGGACCGGATGAGCTGCGTATCCCCGAACTGTTGAAGCGGATCGCCGTCGAAGGTATCTCGGAGGTGATCCTGGCATTGAACGCCACGGTCGATGGTCAGACCACCGCCTTTTATATTGCTGAACAGATTGGTGATGACGTCACGGTCACGTCTCTTGCGCAGGGCGTGCCGATTGGCGGAGAACTCGACTATCTTGACGATGGAACGATTTCCGCGGCGTTGCGGGCGCGCAAATCGTTCTGACATGAATCGAAATGGCCGCCAATGGCGGTGCCGGTTCGAACGTCGTATCCATGCCGCACCGGCGGTGGGGAGCCCGGCGCGACCGGATGGGAAACCGCCGGCCCGGGATGCGGCAAGAACCGAACGGGTCCGTTTCCATCGATACCCCTTGGCGAGGGCCGGCATGACCCGCCCGCGCGGCTGCGCAAGGCGAAGGGTTTTCGATGTCTTCATCGTCCCGAGCGGGGCAATGTCCGAAAAACAATTCAATCGGGTCGGAGACGAATGGACGATGCAACCGGAATAGGCAGCGTATTTCCGACCCTTTCTGCCAGGGGCGGCCCGGGCCACGAATACGCGGCCCGAGCCCGCTTCATGCGCGAAGACTAGATTTCGACACCGATCGGAAGATGGCGTTTTCGCATACCGGTGGCGTGGAACAGTCCGTTCGCAATCGCCGGCGGCACCGGCGGCATCCCGGGTTCGCCCACACCGGTGGAATGCACCGAGAACGGATGGGGCACGATATGCGTGACGACATTGAGGGGATAATTATCCGATCGCACAACGTCATAGTCATAGAAATTGGACTGCATGACAGCGCCGTTTTCGAAGGTGATCCCGGAATTGAGCGCTGTCGTCATGCCCATGACGGCAGCCCCTTGCATCTGGCTTTCGATCCGTTCCGGATTTGCCGCAAAGCCGCAGTCGATCGCAAGATGCATCTCCGGCACCATGATCCTGCCATCGACCACTTTCACATGGACTGCGCAGGCAACATACGAGACAAAGCTGCGGTGAGCGGCAAGACCGATCCCCTCGCCATCGCCCACATCTTTCCCGTAGCCTATTCCATCTGCGGCCATCCGCAGAACGTTCGCGAGCCGTCCCGTCTCGATCGGGAATTCGGCGTAAGGCTCCCCATAGTTCCAGAAGCTTTCGGGATAGCCCTCGGCGACCGGATCGACCGTTCTTGGCGTTCCGATCAGATCGAGCCACGTTTGCAGATCGTCTCGCCCAAGCTCCTGGGCGAGTTCGCCCACGAAGGATCCGATCGCCCAGGCGCGCGGGATGTTGGACACGGCCCGGAACCACCCGATACGCGTATGCGCGAGAGCCTTGCCATTGTCGCAACGGACATGCGGAATATCGAAGGGCATATCCACATGCCCCATGCCCGTCTCGATCGGAAACTGATTGCCGCCGTCCGGCGCGAAGGTCGACAAGATCGACGGGGCGACGGAATTATGCCGCCAGCCTTTGATCTTGCCGGTCTCATCGATGGCGGCTTCGATACGTTCCGCGCTGGTCGTGTGATAGAAGGAATGCCTGACATCATCCTCGCGCGTCCATTGCACGCGCACCGGTGCGCCCACCTCTCTCGACAGAAGCGCCGCTTCGGTCACGAAATCGGCCTTCGACTTCCGGCCGAATCCGCCGCCCAGCAAGGTGACGTTCACCTTGACGTCTTCCGGGTCGAGTCCGAGCGCCTCGGCCGTGCCGGTCCGGGTCGCGTAAGGACTTTGAACCGGGGCCCAGATTTCCAGCTTCCCACCCTCGTAGGACGCGAGCGCCACGGGAGGTTCCATCGGAATATGCGCGATATGATCCTGCGTATAGGTCCGGGAAACGATTCTTGCGGCATCCGTGAAAGCCATGTCCGGATCGCCCTGCTCGCGCAGAATGATGCCCGGCTTTTCCGCTTCGGCGATCATTTCCGCCATGAAGGTGGCCGAGTCGTATTCCGCATGAGGGCCGCCGTCCCACGAGATGTCCAGCGCTTCACGCCCCTGGATCGCGGCCCATGTATTCGAGGCGACGACCGCAATACCGCCGAGCGGCGCAAATTGCGTCGGCATGATCGAATAGGGCAGTTCATGAACATGTTCCACGCCGGGCACGGCAAGCGCCGCCTCGGCATCGTAGGAAACGGCCTTTCCCCCCACGACCGGAGGGCGTGCGACCACCGCGAATTTCATGCCCGGCAGGGTCACGTCCGCCCCGTATACCGCGCGGCCGGTCGTTATGTCGTGCAGATCGGTGATTTGAACGCGGCCCTTGCCGATATAGCGGAACTCATCTTCGGATTTGTAGGCGATGTCCTCATGCGCAGGTACGGGCATGGCCATCGCGGCCGCGGCGAGCGCGCCGAAATCGGCACGGTTGGTACCGGAACGGGCTTCGTGATTCTCCACCGTGACGGTCGACGGATCGACGCCCCAGCTTTGCGCGGCCGCATGGCGGATCATATGCCTGACGGCGCCGCCGATCTTTCGCGCCATCTGGATATGGTGACGCAAGCTGCGCGATCCATCCGTGTCCTGATTGCCGTATTTCGGCTCGTCGCCTTCGGCCTGCACGATTTTCACCCGATCCCAGTCGGCCTCCATCTCATCGGCCATGATCATGGGAAGACTGGTGCGCGATCCGGTGCCCATTTCGGAACGGTGGGCGACCAGCGTCACGGTCCCGTCCGTATCGATTGATACGAAGATCAGGGGATCCTCGACGATGCCGTTCGGCATGCTCTCCCCGCCCGTGGGCCATCGTGGAAACGCGTCCGCAGGCATCGCGTAGGCCGCAAGGGCGAACGCCGCCGATCCTCCGAGAAAACCACGACGCGAGGTCTTCCGGATCAGGATGTTGGGCATGACGGTTTTTTCGAGATATTTCAGCATGGCTCAGCTCCCCGTGCTCGCGACGCGAACGGCTTCGACGATGCGCTGGTAACACCCGCATCTGCACACATTTCCGGCCATCGCATCAAGGATTTCCTGGTCCGTCGGTTTGGGATTTTCCGCGAGTAGCGAAGCCGCCTGCATGATCTGGCCCGACTGGCAGAAGCCGCATTGCGGCACGTTCAGATCACGCCAAGCCCGCTGAAGGCGATGATCGCCCGCGGAATCGAGACCCTCGATCGTCGTGATCGCGGCACCCGAAACCTCGCCGACCGTCGTCTGACAAGACCTTACGGCTTTTCCATCGACATGTACCGTGCAAGCCCCGCAAAGCCCCACCCCGCAGCCGTATTTCGTGCCCGGCAGACCCGCAAGATCCCGAATCGCCCACAAGAGCGGCATGTCATCGCTGACATCGACGTCGGTCGTGATGCCGTTAAGATCAAGCTTAGCCATTCCGATTAACCCCCCGATTGTGATTGCATCAGGCACCCCTGCATTGAAACGATGGATAACGGCGGTCTCTATGCCGTCACGCGGAATGCCGATCTCGAGTGGAACTATACTGCAATTCTTCGATTTAGTCCAAAAATCACTTCAAGCCGTGCGGCACGGCACTCGACACCCGAAACCAGACCCGCCCCCGCGCGTCCGCATCATCGCGAACAGCCGTCCCATCCCGTCGAAAGGGGTTTTTGCCATATCGTCACATTTCCGTTGGACAAGCGGCGCATTTGCCCATAAACGCCACGACATGATCGTAAAGACCGATGTCCTTTCGGCGCGACGCCGACGCATCCGCGCCTGATCCCAGGTCCCTGCGCCTGGGATACGTGTTCTCACGTTATCGTGAAAAAAACGGCCCGCTCCTACGATCCCCCGAGATTTCCCATAAAGATCAGACCCATGATACCTTCGATTCTTCCCACCTATGATCGGGCGCCTTTGACCTTCGTCGCGGGCGAAGGCAGTTGGCTGGTGGAGGAAGGCGGCGATCGATATCTCGATCTCGGTGCCGGAATCGCGGTCAATGTCCTGGGCCATGCCCACCCGGCCCTGGTCGAGACACTGACCGAACAAGCCCGCACACTCTGGCATATCTCGAATCTCTACAATATTCCCGCACAGCAGGCGCTGGCCGACAAATTGGTGGCGGCAACCTTCGCCGATACCGTGTTCTTCACCAATTCCGGGACCGAGAGCTGCGAACTGGCGGTGAAAATGGCGCGCAGATACTGGCACGAAAAGAAGCATCCCGAGCGTGTCGAGATCATCACGTTTTCCAATTCATTCCATGGCCGGTCCTCCGCCGGCATCGCCGCGGCGGGATCCGAGAAGATGACCCGAGGGTTCGGGCCGCTGCTGCCGGGCTTTCTTCATGTGGATTTCGGCGATCACGCGGCCTTGGAGGGCGCGTTCAATGACAGGACCGCGGCCGTTCTGGTGGAGCCCGTGCAGGGCGAAGGCGGCATCCGGGCGCTGCCCGACGCCTGTCTGCAAGGTTTACGCGCGTTTTGCGATCGAACGGGTGCGCTTTTGATCTTGGACGAAGTGCAATGCGGCATGGGGCGCACCGGGAAGCTGTTCGCCCACGAATGGGCAAAGATCGCGCCGGATATCATGATGGTCGCCAAGGGGATCGGCGGCGGCTTCCCCCTGGGGGCGGTTCTTGCCTCCGAAAAGGCGGCCAGCGGCATGGCCGTCGGCACGCATGGTTCGACCTATGGTGGCAACCCTCTGGCCTGTGCCGTGGGCGGAAAGGTCATGGACATCGTTGCCGATCCGACCTTTCTGGCCGAGGTGAACCGCAAGGCGGCCCTGTTCCGGCAGAAACTCGAGGGACTCGTGGCGGCGCATCCCCGGATTTTTCAAGCGGTGCGCGGCAGCGGTCTGATGCTCGGGCTGGTCTGCAACGCACCGAATACCGATGTGGTCATCGCGGGTTACGCCCGGCGTGTCTTGACGGTACCGGCCGCCGACAATATCGTCCGACTGCTGCCCGCCCTGAACATCGACGACGCCGATCTCGCCGAGGCGGTCATCCGGCTGGAAGCCGCGGCGGCAGTCATCGAAACCCAAGCGACGCCCTGAACGTGTTGGCAGGCCCAGGATGACGCATTTTCTAGATATTCATAAAACCGATCCGGGCGATCTGCGGCGCATGATCGATCAGGCCCGGATCATGAAGCGGGCCCGGGCGGGACATGCCAGGGGCATGCCCGACGAGACGCAACCGCTCAAAGGGCGCATGGTGGCCTTGATCTTCGAAAAGCCCTCGACCCGCACCCGTTTGTCCTTCGATTTGGGCGTGCGGCAGATGGGCGGGCAGACCATGGTTCTGTCGGGCCAGGAAATGCAACTGGGTCATGGCGAAACCATTGGCGACACTGCGCGGGTACTCAGCCGTTACGTCGACTTGATCATGCTGCGCACTTTCGAAGAGGAAACTCTTCTGGAAATGGCGGAACGGGCCAGCGTGCCGGTCATCAACGGACTGACCAACCGCACCCACCCTTGCCAGATCATGGCCGATGTGATGACCTTCGAAGAGCATCGAGGGGCAATCGCGGGCAAGAAGGTGGTCTGGGCGGGCGACGGCAACAATGTCTGCGCTTCGTTTCTGCATGCCGCCGGTCAATTCGGCTTTGACATGACGTTCACGGGCCCGGCGCAACTGGATCCGGACAGGGAATTCATCGACCTGGCCCGCGAGAAGGGGGCCGACATCGTCATCGAACGCGATCCGCATGCGGCGGTGCGGGGGGCGGATCTGATCGTCACCGACGCCTGGATATCAATGCATGACACCCAGTCCGCACGCGAACGGCGCCACAACCTTCTCCGTCCCTATCAGGTCGACGACACGCTGATGGCCGGCGCCAATGCCGACACGTTGTTCATGCATTGCCTGCCGGCCCATAGGGGAGAAGAAGTGACGTCCAGCATCATGGATGGTCCGAATTCGGTGATCTTCGACGAGGCCGAGAACCGTCTGCATGCGCAAAAGGCGATCCTGCGCTGGTGCCTCGGCGTTTGAGCGCTGTCGGATGGCTGAAGACACCGGCACAGGTGACCGCCATCAATATCCGCCGAGTGAGGTCGGGATACCGATTGGCGTCGGCATCTGCATCTGGCGTCGGGCCGAGATCCCTGGCCCGACGCCTTGTCTGGATGGACGTCCGTGCCCAGCCCCGCGGAAGGCGCCGTTCGTTTTGACGCATCGGGTCCCCGGGCGCTCGGCGTGAGCCTTAATCTTTTACGACGCGGGGTCTGTGGGTTCATGCGCCGACAGGATGGCAGGTTCATGCACCGGCCGCGGGTGCCGGCCAATTCCGACATCCCCATGAAAGGCGCTTGACGATGCCAAAGTCCTTCACGGTGCGATGCGCGCCGAAATGGAAAAGGAATGTCCCCCAGGCGATCGAAGCCAGAGCTGTGATTCGACATGTAAAACAGCCGGTAAAACCATCGGCTTTCGCGATGCGGTTCCAAAGGGGGTGTGCGGGACGTGTTCGGAACATGCTTGCAATCCCGCTTTTCCATCAGAAGGGCGCAGGCGGCGCCTGACGCGGGCGCGGGCGGTCGAACCGCAACCCGGCGCCGGAGAGAGCGATTCACCCTTGAACCATGGGACAACCGACGTTAAGCGAGCATGCCGCCCGACGGCCGGCAAACCGTGTCCGCGATCGCCATGCCGCAACGGATCAGAACCATGACGCGTTATCTTCCAGACATTCTGGCCATGGCGGCCGTCGTCGTCGCCTCGAACATTCTCGTCCAACATCGTTTCGGCCAATGGTTGACCTGGGGGGCGTTCACCTATCCGTTCGCCTTCCTGGTCACCGACGTGATGAACCGCGTTCATGGCCCGGGCGCGGCGCGGCGCGTGGTGTTCGCGGGTTTCATCGTCGGGGTCGCATGCTCGCTGATCGGAACCCGGATCGCGGGAGAGTTCGGTCCGCTGGTGACGTTCAGGATCGCATTGGGCTCGGGCCTCGCCTTTCTTGTGGCGCAACTGCTCGACGTGACCATTTTCGACCGTTTGCGCCGGGGCATCTGGTGGCGTGCGCCGTTGGTCTCGACGCTGGTCGGATCATCGGTGGACACCGCAATGTTCTTCACCGTCGCGTTCTCGGTCAGTCTGTCATTCCTGGAACCGGCCAATGACGTCGGCTGGGCGGCAGAGACATTGCCGCTGCTGGGCAAGGGGCCTTCCGTTCCGCTTTGGGTGTCGCTGGCCATGGCGGACTGGCTGGTCAAATTGTCGCTCGCCCTGATGGCATTGGTTCCCTTCCGGCTGATTGCGGCCCGTTTGATAAAGGCGCGGGCACGGATGATTTGAAATATTCCGTCCCGCGGAAGTTAGAAACTCCTGACCCGCCAAACTCTGAAAGGAGACATCTTCTTTTCTTGCCCATCGTGAGAAAAGGGAGCCCGTCCGGGCAGGAGCCGCGCACCGCTTCGCAGACGCTTCTCGCATATCCCGGGGGAGGTAGATACGGTATCGGCCGGCTCTTCGTGCGCGGGTATCGCATTGCGGACCGGATGAAGACGATCCGGAAAAGAAGCGCCACAAAGGGGTCGCTTACGGCTGGGGGCGAAATACCCCTTTAAGGATTTTGAGTTTTGAACAGCGGCCTTTCGCTACATCGCGCTTGAACTGGAAAGACGCGGACATTCTTGACTTTCGCTGCGCGTACACCAACGGCCGCTAACTGCGCATTGCGTATGAAGTGAGCAACAGCCCGCGCAGGATTTAGCGCGCTTCAACGATGAGGTTTTCGAAAATACGATGCTGTGCACAACACAGAATTCTTGCGCACGCCATCAATAAGTATCTGTCGTTAAACAACAATACTCCCGACACGTCCTAACCTCAGTATGCAAACCCAAGATTCATAGTTTTTCCTGCTGGGTTTTGGAAGCCAAATGACTCCTTGACGTAACAGCGAAACGGCGGTTTGCTGTTCTCATTGAATTTTGTTTTTTGGAAATGTGAGGCAGTTGGGTAGATCAGCATAACCTAACCCACTAAGTTTTAAAATGACGCTTTCGAGACCCATGGTACCGTCTTTCTTAAGAGCTAAGCTTAATTTTAGCGACAGCTCTCTTG
>JBCCVK010000038.1:0-11194 GCA_039195495.1 Pseudomonadota bacterium | reverse complement strand
GGAATCGATGCGGATCCCGGTCCATTTGGCAAGCCAATCGGGTGCGCCGTGTAGAAATTGCTCGGTACCATAAGTGTCGGGCAGAATGATGCGCAGGTTACCGTCATGTCCTTCATGCCAGTCCGCCAGAACCTTGTAAGGCGCCGCACGCAGCGCGTCGTCCCCGGGCGCCAATGCGGCTTCGATCATGGGCAACTCATGCGCGTTCGTACCGATGGCCTCGACTTCGCGCCGCATCGCGATCAGACAGTTCGAGGTGCCGACGAATTTCTCTCCCAATCCCTCGATCATTGCCTGTACGCACCAGTCCTGCCACATGAAAGAATGCCGCCGCCGCGTGCCGAAATCGGCCAGGCGCAGATCTTCGACCTCGCGAAGCGTTTCGACCTTCTTCCACAATTTCGTCATCGCGCGCGCGTACAGCACCTGTAATTCGAAGCGCCCCATGTCGCGCAGCACCGCACGCGAACGCAGTTCCATCAGCACGGCCAGGGCCGGAATCTCCCATAACATCACCTCGGGCCAGGCGCCCTCGAAAGTCAGTTCGTATTGTCCGTCCCGCCTTTCCAGATGATAGGCGGGCAGACGCAGCGCTTCGAACCAATCCATAAATTCCGGTGCGAACATCTGCCGTTTGCCGTAGAACGTGTTGCCGCGCATCCAGGTGCTTTCGCCCCGGCTGAGCGCGAGCGAACGGATGTGATCCAATTGTTCCCTGAGTTCGCCCTCGTCGACCAGTTCCGCCAATCGGACCGAGCTGGTTCTGTTGATCAGCGAGAAGGTGACCGTGGTGTTCGCCTTGTTGCGCAAGACCGCCTGACACATCAGCAGCTTGTAGAAATCCGTATCGATCAGGGATCGAACGATTGGGTCGATTTTCCATTTATGGTTATAGACACGGGTGGCAATATCAACCATTGCGGCGGCTCCTCAGATTGTCTTTCTTAGATCAATCCGCCCATTGCCGCGCAAGTGGATCGGCGCGGCGCTTCTCAAACGATGCGCATGATCTGCCTGCCTTCGCTTTTTCGCCCCGAAGAGCCGCCGAAATCGTCGGCACGGCACGGACGAACCGCACCCGATTCTCAAACCAAAGCCGGCGGCATCCGCACCCGATGCCTGCATGCGGGGAGCATGAGAACCGGCCCTTCCCCTCGTCGCGCAGCCCGCTAGGCGATGACATCCGCATGAGTCGGCCCCCGGTCCAAACGCACGGCGAAAGGAACGCGATCCACCTTGGGAAAAGCCTGCATCACCAGCGGATCGTGACCGGGGATGATCAATTCGCGCCTGGAACTCAGCCGCTGCAAGATGTCGAACCCCGCCAGCATGTCCTCGACATCGACAACGATCGGGAAAGGTTTGCGCGCAAACGCGTTTTCATAATAATGTGCCGCGTCCGAAGCCAGAACCATCCACCCCGCCGTGGTCCGGACACGCACGATCTGCAACCCGCGTGAGTGCCCCCCCACACGATGAACCGTCACACCGTCGGCGATTTCACCGTCCCCTTCATGAAACGTCACCCGGCCGGAATAGACGCGTTTGACCATTTCACACACATGGTCGGCCGTGAACGGCATGCGCAAAACGTCGTGACACATGCAGGGACCGGTGGCATAGGCCATCTCGGCCGCCTGCAAGTGGATGCGCGCATTCGGAAACCGCGCCAGCCCCCCGGCATGATCGTAATGCAGATGGGTGACGATCAGCGTCTCGACATCGTCGGCGCGAATATCCATGGCTGCCAGCGCCTCGGCGGGATCCCTCTCCGTGGGCCGGCCGCGGCGCGCGCCTTCGACCGCATCATAACCGCTGTCGACGACAATCGTCCGGTCCGCGGATTTCAGAACCCAGATGAAGTAGTCGATGGGATGGGGAGCATCGTGATTGTCATCGAAAATGAAACTGTCCGCACGGGTGCGGCCCCGGCGCTCGGCATATTTCAGTGCGTAGACATGCCACTCCATCATGCCACCTCGGAAAACGTCAAGACCCGTTTCTCCGCCACCAAAGGCGCCGCGGCGGCGTCGAAATCTTTGAAATGCGCGGTGTCGAGGTGACGCCGAAAGGCGGCGGCATCGGTGTAAAGCTCATAAAGAAGCACCATGTCGGGGACGGCCGGATCGGTGCAGACATCGAAGCGATGGCAATCCGGTTCGTTGCGCTTGGACGCCAGGGCGTTTTCCAGCATCAAGGGCATGAAGACATCCCTTTGCCCCGGTTTCAGTGTAAAGGTCACGACGACGGCAAACATTCTAATCCTCCGGTTCTTCAATGCGGCCCGATGCGGCCGAGCGATAGGCCGTTTCGCTCAACCTCATCACCTCAAGATAATCACGCGCCGTATTCTCGAACGTCCCGTGGCCGGTCAATGCCGCGACGACATGCCGGTTGAGGGCATCCACGCACCCGCCCCCAAACGTGGACGTATCGACCGGGGCTTCTATGTCGACGGACCGCCGCTTTTGCGCTCCGAAAGAACGCAACCACAGCCGGCCATACCCATCCAGCGACAAGGCGCCCCCTTCGCCCTCGATCACCATTTCCCCCATCGTCAAGCGCGGATCACCGGCCACGTGATCCGACAGACGATTGCCGTCGAAAACGCTGCGCACGCCATTGGCGTGGCGCAGGATCAAGACCCCCGCGTCTTCGCCGCAAAGCACGGGATTCAAGCGGCGAAGGTCGGCGAACAGACCATCGACCGGACCGAAAAGCCAACGGAAGACATCAAGAAAATGAACCGCGGTTTCATGGATCAGAAGGCGCGGCATGGTCTGAAAGGCGGGCTGGCGGTCCAGATAGGCGTGCGGACCGCGCCCGTCGCCGGGACGAAGGGTGAAACGCGCCTGATAAACGGTTCCAAAGTCGCCGTTTTTCAGTATCGAATGGATCTGACGATACCAGGGCTGAAACCGAAAATTCTCATGAACGATCAATGCCGTCGCAGCGGTTTCCGCCAAGTCGATCAGATGCCTTGCCTCTGAAATCGATGTCGTGAACGGTTTTTGACACACGATCGCCCCGACGCGTCCGACCGCCCGTTCAATCACCGGCGCATGCGCCGACGGCGGGGCGACGACATCCAAGATGTCGAGGTTGCGGGACAGAAGCCCCTCCAGATCCGCGCATCCCCGCACCGACCAGTTCCGCTCGGCCCAGACGACCCGCCCGGCATCCGGATCGGTGACGCCGGAGACGTCGACATCGGTCATCCCGGTCCAACTGTCCAGATGGAACCGGCTGAAATATCCAAGCCCGGCGACACCTACCCGCAACATCCGGTCAAACTTTCGTCGGAAAGCGGCGGTGCAAATCGGCCACCTGATCCTCGGTCAAGGGACGGGTACGCAAACCTTCCAGCATGAGAAACAGCTTTGCCGTCTCTTCCAACTCCTCGGTGGCATAAACCGCGTCCTCCAGCGAAACGCCTGCCACCACGGGCCCGTGATTGGCCAGCAGAACCGCATGATGATCCGAAGCCAATTCCTCCACGGCGCGCGCCAGTTCCATATCGCCCGGCGCGAAATAGGGAACGAGGGGCAGAACCCCCACCCGCATCACGTAATAAGCCGTCAACGGCGGCAGAACGTCGGCGTGATCGATATCGCGCAGACAACTGACAGCCACGGAATGAGTCGAATGCAGGTGCACCACCGCTCCGGCCCGGGGGCGGCGCCCGTAAACGGCCGTATGCAAAAACGCCTCTTTCGTCGGTGCGTCGCCCGAGATGTGGCGCCCCTGCCTATCCAGCTTGGAAATCCGCGCCGGATCGAGCCGCCCCAATGACGACCCGGTTGGCGTCATCAGCCATCCTTCATCGAAACGGGCTGAAATGTTACCTGAGCTTCCAAAAGTAAGACCACGGTCGTAAATGCTTTTCGCCAAGCCGGCGATTTGATCGCGAAGGACCGTTTCCCTCATCGCAACACCTCGAACGCCTTGGTGAAAAAGTCGGAACCGCCGAAATTCCCTGATTTCAGCGCCAGCGCCAGCGGCGCTTCGGCCTCGGCTTCGGTCCAGGGCACACCCAAATCGATCTCATGGCAAATACGCAGCGTCTTGATGCCCAATGCGGAAACAATCGCGCCCGAGGTCTCGCCACCCGCCACCACCAAACGGCGGATCCCTTGCGGAACCAGCATCGATGCGATCCGTGCCAGGCATCCTTCAATGGCCTCACTCATCGGTCCGGCGCCATACCGGGCCTGCGCGGCGGCCACATCCTCTGGCGAGGCGGAAGCATAGATCAGCGCGGGTCTGTTCGCGGCCTGCGCCAGAACCCAGTCCGACAGGCGGTCGGCAACCGGCGCGCCCGCCATCAGGGCGTCACCGTCCACACGGGCCGTGGGCATGCGGGTCTTGGCATGCGCGATCTGTGCTCTTGTCGCCTCGGAACAACTGCCCGCCAATATCAACGCGCGGCCCCGCGCTTGTGGCGGAGCCGGCGTTTCGGCGGCGGTCAGAACGCCGGCCTCGCGCCACATTCGCGGCAGCCCCGTCGCAATGCCCGATCCACCGGTGATCAGGGCATGGTCGGCGGCAACCCGTCCGATGGTCGCAAGATCCTCGTCTTCGATGGCATCGATCACACCGTAACCGACCCCAGAGGCGCGCAGCGCATCTATCCGCGCGGACACGGCCGCAGGTCCGGCCCGAACGTCAGCCCAAGGCACCAACCCGACCGAAAGGCCGGATTGTGCAGCCATCAGACGGAGCAGATCCGCGTCCCGCATAGGTGTCAAGGGATGTTCCCGCATCGGACTTTCGTTCAAAAGCCGGTCGTTCACGAACAGCTTGCCCTGATAGACCGTGCGCCCGACGCCTGGAAAAGCGGGACAGATCAGGGCGAAATCGCTCCCCATCGCCGCCATCATCGCATCCGCCACCGGTCCAATATTGCCCTCGGCGGTACTGTCGAAAGTCGAACAGTACTTAAACAGAATCTGCCGCGCGCCATGCCGACGCAGCCAATTCAAGGCAGTCAGCGAATCGTCCACGGCCTTTGCCGCAGGCGCGGTGCGACTTTTCAGGGCAACGACCACCGCACGCGCATCCGGCACGTTCAGATCGGCACCGGGCACTCCGATGATCTGAGCGGTCGGCATGCCCTGTTTGACCAGGGTATTGGCCAGATCCGTCGCGCCGGTGAAATCGTCCGCGATGGCGCCCAGAATGACGCTCATGCCCCCTCCTCGACCAGCGCGACCATTTCATCGGCAATGGCCCGCGTGCCCATGTCACCGCCTAATTCCATAGGGCGCAAACGCCCTGTCTCAAAGCCACGCCACACCGCGTCGTCGATGGCGCCCGCCGCCCGCGCGGCGGCGGTGCCGCCGGATTTATCGGCCAGATAATCCAGCATCAGCGCAGCCGATAGAATCGAAGCCAGCGGATTGGCCTTGTCCTGTCCCATGATATCCGGCGCCGAGCCATGTGCAGGCTGGAACAGGCCGATCTCGTCGCCGATCTCGCCACAACTTGCCATGCCCATCCCCCCCACCAGCGCAGCCGTCAGATCGCTGAGAATATCGCCGAACATATTTTCCATGACCATGACATCGAAATCCCAAGGGCGGCGAACGCAATCCAGCGCCATCGCATCGACGTAATTGTAATCGGTTTCGATATCGGGGAAATCCTGGCTGATTTCGTCGAAAATCCGCCGGAAAAACGCCATCGACCTGAAAACGTTCGCCTTATCCACACATGTCAGACGACCAGAACGCCCCAACGCCTTGCGTTTGCGTGCCAGATGAAAGCCGAAACGATGCAGTTTCTCGGTCGTTGCTCGGGTGATGCGTAAAATATCATCGACACGTTCGTCATCAACGACATGGCTGCGCCCGTGCACCGCCGCCGAATAAAACAACCCTTCGGTGGATTCCCGCAGGATCACCAGATCAATGGTCCGCGCCCGCGGGTCGGCCAATCTCTGCGGACCGTTGGGATAGGCACGCACCGGACGCACGCCCGCATAAAGCCCATAGCGGTCCCGCAAGCGCAGATGCGGAGAAATTTCGGTCCCATCGGCATGACGGATGTCAGGCAGACCGATGGCGCCCAGGAAAATGGCGTCGGCCTGACCGGCGCGTTCTTCCCCGCCCTCCTCGATATCCCGCCCGGTTTCCATGAAACAGGCCGCACCTGCCGCGATCTCGTCATGGGTGAGTCCAACACCCTCCACCTTGCGGCAGGCGGCTTCGGCGACGACCATCGCCGCCTCGCTCACATCCCGACCGATGCCATCGCCAGCGATAAACGCAATCTTGAAATTGTCCACGATCCGCCCTCAGAGATGCAACAGGTGATAGGTCTCGAGGATCGCCAGCAACTCGGCGGCCGTCCGATCGCGATGCGCGCGGAACAACTTACGCACGCGACGCGGCTTGCCGTCGAGGATCCCGTTCAGAACCTCGCGATGTTCGCGGGTGGATTGGACCGGCTTTTCGCGCAATCGCAGCGTCAGCGTTCGCGCCCGGTGAACCTGATCGTAAAGACCGGTCACGATCTCGGTCAAACGACGGTTGCTGCTCATCTCGACCAGTTCGCGGTGAAACCTGTCATCCGCCTGCGCCCAGGCATCCAGATCATCCGCTTCAAGCGCGGCTTCCATGTCGCCGACGGCGTCTTCCAGAGGTTTCAGCCAGCCGGGATCGCCGTTATGCAGCGCCAGTTCGGCGGCTGCTTCAGGCTCCAACGCCGCCAAGATCGCATAGACCTCGCGCATATCGTCGGGATACATGGGCAAGACGCGAACGCCTCGACGCGGGACGAGTTCGACGAGACCGTCATGCTCCAACCGGATCAACGCCTCGCGCAGCGGCGTACGGCTCATGCCAAGCCGTTCGGCCAGATCGGGCTCAGGGGCGGAGAAACCCGGCGGCAGGCGATTCGAAAGGATATCGGCCCGCAGCAGATCATAGGCACGGTTCACCCGCGTGGGGCGCGAAAGATCAGGCATCCGGGATCCTTTCGCCATAATGCACTCATTAACGTATACATTGATGAAACGTTCCGCAACCCCTACCCCTTGCCGCGGAAACCCGTCGCCACCACGAATTTCTCGGAACTATCCGAACGGCTGGCGGGCGGTTTCGCATTCACGACTTTGGCGAATCTTCGCTTCAGCAACTTCTGCAGTTCACCTTCCGCACCGCCGGCCAGAACCTTGGCGACAAAGGCGCCACCCTCCTCGAGCACCCCAAGCGCGAAAGAAGCGGCGGCCTCGCACAAGGCAATGACCCGCAGATGGTCCGTTTGCTTGTGGCCCGAACTGGCCGCCGCCATGTCGCTCAACACCACGTCCACCTTGCCGTCGACCCACGCCCCGACCACCTCGCCGGCCCCCTCGGACAGAAAATCGAGCCGGTGGAGCCTGGCACCCGTGATCGGCTCGACCTCCCGTATATCAAGACCCACGACCGTACCCAGGGCCGCCCCCGATCTTTCGCCCAGCGCGTTGACGCGCTTCACCGCGACCTGGCACCAGCCCCCCGGCGCACAGCCAAGATCGATCACCCGCACACCCGGCATGAGAAAGCGGTATTTGTCATCCAGTTCAATAAGCTTGAAAGCGGCACGCCCACGGTACCCTTCCTCCTTGGCACGCTTGACGTAAGGATCGTTCAACTGACGCTCCAGCCAGCGCGTCGAGGACAATGTGCGCCCGCGGGCCGATCTGACTTTCACCTTCAGATCGCGCTGCCCGCGCCCCGATGTTCCGCCCGGTTTCTTCGCCATCGTTATATTGCCACCGCTTCTCGTCGTAAGCCCCACGAGGCCCTGCCAAGAACGCGCCTCGGATGACGGCGGTTCAAAAAGGTCCGTCCTCCAGCACTCCGTCGGCGCTCATCTGGGCATAAAGCAGCCCCTCGCGCAGCCCTCTGTCCGCCACGGACAGACGGTCGGTGGGCCAGACGCGCAGCAGCGCTTGCAAAATCGCCGCGCCCGACATGATCAAGGCGTGACGGTCGCGCCCGATGCGAACATCTCTGCGGCGGCCCTCGGGGCCCATCGCCAGATAGGAAGAGACGACCTCGTCGATCTGGTCCGATGTCATGCGCAATCCGTCGACCTTGTTCCGGTCGTAGCGCTTCAACCTCAAATGGCTCGCCGCGACGGTCGTGACCGTGCCGCTGGTGCCGATGATCTGAAACCCCTCGCGCGCACCATCCGCATCCCTGTAAGGGCTGAAATCAGCCAGATTTTCCTCGAAGAACCAACTCATCAGCGCAAACCGACCGGCGTCATCCTCGACATCGTTGAACTGGTCTTTCAGCGTCACCACCCCCAAGGGCACGCTGATCCAGTCCACCACCTTGGTCCCCGGCAGCATCGAGTCCCCCGCATCGAAGCCCGAATGCAGCCGCATGAGCGCGCGCGGACGCTCCAGCCTGGGAACGCTGCTCAGATCGATCCAAACAAGCTCGGTGGAACCGCCTCCGATATCCATGACCAGGAGTTGTTCGGTCTTCGTCGAGACAAGCGGCGCACAGCTGACCACCGCCAAACGGGCCTCCTCCTCGGGTGGTATGATCTCCAGCGGCAAACCCGTCTCCCGCCTGACCAAATGGATGAAATCCGGGGCGTTCGCGGCACGCCGACAGGCTTCCGTGGCCACAAGACGCATGCGCTTTACCTTGTGCCGGCTCAACTTGTGCCGGCATATCTTCAGCGCCCCCGCCGCACGGGCCATGGACTGCCGCGACAACCGGCCCGATATCTCCAGCCCCTGTCCCAATTGCACCGATTTCGAAAAGCTGTCGACAATGTGGAACTGCGCCCCCTTTGGTTGGGCAATCAGCATCCGGCAGGAATTGGTGCCCAGATCCAATGCCGCGTAGAGATCGGCGGGGTCGGGCGTGTCGGGCCGGGAGAGGCCGGCCGGCGCGGGGCCCGGTACGGCAACAGGCCCAGCTGATGTGCGTCGCGCCATGACAGGTTCCAATCCAGGTTGCTTCGACCCTAGCCGCCCTGCGAAATTTTCGCAATCATGTTCGCATGGCGGCTAGGCACCGACGGATTCCCATTCTATGTCGGGCTCGGACCACGCCGGACCAGCGGAAGCTCCGCGTCGGACTGGTGCAAAATGCAAGGATCGGCCCATGCCGGAAGTGACAATCGTCTATTGGCGCGACATTCCCGCCCAGATCATCGTCGGCAAGGGCCGACGCGGCCACAAGGTTCAACTGCCCGACCGTTTTGAACAGGCGATCGACCGCGCCGCGATGAAGATCGGCGCCCATGACGCCGACGCCTATCTTGCCGAGTGGCGCAAAGCCGCCCCTTACGAGGTCGCGGGCGAACCGGCCGAGGTCGCAAATGCCGAGGCCGCGCGGCTGGATAGGGAATATGACCACGACAGGATCAGGGGCCTGATCGCCAATGACGGCTGGGCGCATGGTCCGAACGGGTCGAGGAGGCGATGATGGCGCTGTTGCAATTCGAGCGTGGGTCCAAAACGACCGACGCGGCGTTCCAACCCGGAGTCGAGACCTTCTTGCAGGACTATTCAATCGAGGTGACCCCGCGCACCGCCCGGAAGGTTGGAAGTTTTCGTGAGTTGCTGCCTGAGGGAACGCGGGTCTATATCGCCCACATCGCGGGGGTCGCCATCGAGGACATGGTCGCCACGGCCAAACGACTGGCCAGTGAAGGATATCGAGCGGTCCCGCATTTCCCGGCGCGGATTATCAAGGACCGCAGGAGCCTGGCCGACTGGATCGCCCGTTATCAAGGCGAAGCGGGGGTCGAGCACGCGCTTCTGCTGGCCGGCGGCATAGATCGCCCTTATGGCGAGTTTCACAACTCCATGCAGTTGATGGAGACGGGTCTGTTCGACAAGGCGGGCTTCAAACGGCTTCACGTGGCCGGTCATCCCGAAGGCAACAAGGACATCGACCCCGACGGTTCGGAAAAGAACGTGATGGAAGCGCTTCACTGGAAGCAGGCATTCAGTATGCGTACGGATGCGCAAATGGCGCTTGTCACCCAATTCTGTTTTGAGGCGGCGACGGTCATCGCATGGACCGACGGGCTGAAGGCTTCGGGCATCGACCTGCCGGTACATGTCGGCGTAGCGGGCCCCGCCAACCTGCAAACCCTCATCAAATTCTCGATCGCCTGCGGGGTCGGCACCAGCCTGCGCGTGCTTCAAAGACGCGCCAGGGATGTCACCAAGCTGCTGCTGCCCTTTAAGCCGGACCAATTCATCGCCGATCTGGCGGCGTTCAAGGCCGCGCATCCGCAATCCAGTATCGCGCGTGTCCACTTCTTCCCCTTGGGAGGGATCAAGGCAAGCGCGAATTGGGCGATCGAGCATGGCGGCGTGGCGACACGGCCGGCCAATCAGGTTTGACCGCCGGACAGTGCATGCCATGTTTGGCGCAAACCACGAACAGCCGCGGCGCATGGCAATACCAGCAGGGACCGGGCTGGTGGTGCCGGAGGGCGCGGCCCTGACCGCCCCGCTGCGCGCCCGAAAGGACCACCGACCATGACACGTACCATTGTCGAGTCGAAAACGAAAACCGCCATCATCGGTTTCGATCAGCCGTTCTGCGTGATCGGTGAGCGGATCAACCCCACGGGCCGCAAGAAACTGGCCGCCGAACTGGAGGCAGGGGATTTCTCAACGGTCGAGAAAGACGCGGTGGCGCAGGCCGCCGCAGGTGCGACGATGCTCGACGTGAATGCAGGCGTCGTCTACAATTCGAATCCCGATCCCAACCAGACGGAACCACCGTTGATGGGCAAAATCGTCGAACTGGTGCAACGGCTGGTCGACATACCGCTTTGCATCGACAGTTCCGTTCCCGGTGCTCTCGAAAAGGGACTGGAAGTCTGCGAGGGTCGGCCGCTTCTGAATTCGGTGACCGGAGAGGAGGAGCGGCTGGAAACGATCCTGCCGCTGGTCAAGAAATACAACGTGCCGGTCGTGGCGATCTCGAACGACGATACCGGCATCTCCGAGGACCCAGAGGTCCGTTTTGCCGTCGCCAAGAAGATTGTCGAGCGTGCCGCCGATTTCGGCATCCCGGCGAATGACATCGTGGTCGATCCGCTGGTGATGCCGATCGGCGCGATGGCAACCGCCGGGGAGCAAGTGTTTACGCTGGTCCGCCGCCTGCACGACGAGTTGGGCGTGAACACGACCTGCGGTGCGTCGAACATCTCGTTCGGTCTGCCG
>JBCCVK010000037.1:0-11222 GCA_039195495.1 Pseudomonadota bacterium | reverse complement strand
GTAAGCGGTATACCAGGCCGGGTTTTCGAGAATATTGCGCTGGATCACGGGCGGCGTCACCGTTCCGTGATATCCCTGGCCGAGAAGTGATGTCAGAACCCGGTTCTTTCCGGCGACCTGCCGCATGTGATGCAGCATCTCGCGCTCGGATTTCGGTTTGCCGAAATCCAGTGGCGTCTTCTGCCGAATCGACTTGGGAATGGTCTCGTTGATCAGGGCGTCCAGGGAGGACACGCCGATGATGGCGAGCATCTCATCCATTTCTGATGGCGAGGGACCGATGTGGCGGCGATTGGCGAAATCATAAGGCAAATAATCCGTGGGAATGAAATTCATCTGAACATCTCCGGAAATGTGGAGTCTCAACCGATCAGTCGTTTGTAGTCCGCTTCCTCCATGTAGTCGTCCATGGGCGCAAGATCCGAAGCCCTGATCTTGAAGAACCATCCCGCGCCGGTCGGATCTTCGTTCACCAAGGCCGGGTTGTCGGCAAGCGCGTCGTTGACGGCGACAATTTCACCGTCGAGCGGGGCGAGAATGTCCGAGGCCGCCTTGACGCTTTCGATCACCACCGTCTCGTCGCCTTTCGTGATGGCTTGACCGGTCTCGGGCAGTTCGATGAAAACGATATCGCCCAATTGGGTCGCGGCATGTTCGGTGATCCCGACCACGATCACGTCGCCGTCCGGGCGCAGCCATTCGTGCTCTTCCGTGTATTTCATTGCAGCTCCTTGCATCTAGCGTTTGAAGTTCGATGGAGTGAAGGGAAGGTCGCTCACGCGGGCGGAAAGCATCTTTCCCCGCACCAGACCATAGAGCGGCGTTCCGGCTCCGGCATGATCCGCCGCCGCGTATCCCATGGCCACGGGATGGGCGACCGTCGGTCCGAAACCGCCGGACGTGACGATGCCCACCGGATGCTCGCCCGCCGCGTCGGCGAAAAGCCGGGTGCCCGCGCGCATCGGAGCGCGACCGTCAGCGCGCAGGCCCACGCGCTTACGCGCCGCGCCGTCCCGCAATTGGCTCAGGATTTGGTCGGCACCGGGAAATCCACGCGCACGCGCGCCACCCGTCCGGCGCACCTTTTGAATGGCCCAGCTCAGGGCGGCCTCGACCGGAGTCGTCGTCTCGTCGATGTCGTGACCGTAAAGGCACAGTCCGGCTTCGAGCCGCAGCGTGTCCCGCGCGCCAAGGCCGATCGGAGCCACGTCGGGATGCGCAAGCAGCCGGCGCGCCACTTGTTCGGCCATCTCGGCCGGTATCGAGATTTCGAAACCGTCCTCACCCGTATAGCCCGAGCGCGAGACCCAGCACGCCGTGCCCATGAGGTCCAGCGTGGCGACATCCATGAAACGCATGTCCATCACCGCGCTGTTCAGAGCGGTCAGCACCGCCTCGGCCTTCGGTCCTTGCAAGGCCAGCAGCGCACGATCGGACACCGCCTCGATCCGACATTCCGGCTCAAGCCGTGCGCGCATCAGATCAAGGTCATGTTCCTTCCGGGCGGCATTTACCACGACAAGCAGATGATCCCCGCGATTGGCGCACATCAGATCGTCCTCGATGCCGCCCTGCGCGTTGGTCAGAAAGGCGTAGCGTTGACGGTTTTCGCCCAGATCCACCATATCGACCGGCGCGAGCATCTCGAAAGCGCGCGCAAGCGCCGCATAGTCGCGGCCGCGCAGGATGATTTGTCCCATGTGGCTCACATCGAACAGCCCGGCCGCCGCCCGACAATGCAGATGTTCGGCCATGATCCCCGGAGCATATTGGAGGGGCATTTCGTAACCGGCGAAAGGCACCATTTTTGCGCCCAACTCGCCATGCAATGCGAAAAGTGGTGTGCGCCGCATCGTCTCCACGGTCTCCATCCCTTGGCGGTGCCGTGGTTTCGCAGCGAACGCGGCACCGAAATCGCGCATGCTACCCTATGCGCGTCGGTGCCCCTTCTGTCCTTTTGCCTGAGATCGTTATCCCTTCGGCGGGCACGCCACGCGTGCCTCTCTCCAGATTGTATGCGCCGAATGGTCCTTTTGCCTGAGAGTTTCCGGGGCGGTTGCTCCTTCGGCACGACGGTGGCCGTTCTCCCATTCGGCGATATCCCCCATACACGCAAAGATCGAAGACGACAAGCGCTCTCGCGCCGCGGGGCCGCATCGGGCATGTCCAAAGCCTGACCTCAATCCCGCCTGCCCGTGACGTCAGGACGGCTTCATGCCGCCTTCAGACATGGGCGGCGACCGGGGCGTTTGGCCTTTTCCTTGCGCATCCCCGGTCGGGGGAAGTCCGCCTTATCGCGGTCGACGGCGCAGTCCCGGGGGTGGGATGGGCGCGAGGCGTGGACATGCCCGGCCCGTCGTCGGGCCGGATCACGAGCGGGATTTTCAGGATGGTCGATGAAAAATCGCCCCCGGCCATGACCAGGGGCGACCTTTTACTCCCGATGCCGCGAGCTGGGTGGGGGCGATTGATCCGCAACATCGAGCCTAGCGCTTGCTTCGCTATGATGCTCTTTTGACGGCGATTCTGGGCAACAGAACGGAGGGCCGGCGGAATTGCGGCGGCATTTTCGCGGCTGAATTGAGGCAGTGCTTGATTTCGCCGGAACCAGCGGTCACCATTCGCGCATGCCCGCGCAAACGCCGCCCTCTCTCGCTTTTCAAAGACGTCCCGAAACGGTCTCCTTTCACCGGATCGAATTGGGGCTGATCCTTGCGGTTTACGGCCGGATGGTCGCGGCCGGTGAGTGGCGCGACTACGGTATTTCCACTCTGAGGGACATGGCCGTCTTCAGCGTGTTCCGGCGCACCGCCGAGCAGCCGGTCTATCGGATCGAGAAGCGTCCAAAATCCGCGGCGCGTCAGGGCCGATATTCCGTCGTCGGCATGGATGGCCGCATTCTCAAGCGGGGGCACGATCTGAAAACGGTGCTGCGGGTTCTGGAGCGAAAGCTGATCCGGATCGTCGACTGAACCCTAAAGCCGCTTGCGCGCTATGATCGGCCCGAATCCCGTCGCCATGACGCGTTCTTCCGCCTGGGCCAGGGGCTCGACGGCGACGGCCATATGATGAGCGCTGGCGTGAATCAGGGTCTCGGCATCCAGCATCATTCCGATATGCCCGTCCCAGCAGATCAGATCCCCGCGCCTGAGAGGGGCGCTGTCGTCAAGAGGCAGGGACCGTCCCAGGGTTTCACGCTGCTGATCGCTGTCGCGCTTGCATCTGAGGCCGCAGGCCAGAAATGCGGTTTGCACCAGACCCGAGCAATCGATTCCGAAGACGGAATTGCCGCCCCAGAGATATGGCGTTCCAAGCAACGTCTCGGCAACGGCCGCGGGATCCGATGGAAGATCCGAAATCGTGTTGAGATGCTGGAGCGGCACATGCGCGTCGTCGGCCATCGTCAGAAATCCGGTATCGGTTTCGACGCCCGACAGTTTGGCGCCGAACGGAAGGGCGTGTCGATCGGTCGATTTCATATCCGCCGCATCGTAAACATGCGTCTGCCGGGCCTTGACCCAATGGGAGGCCGGCCGGACCGGACCAAGGGCTTCGCTGCGCACGTAACCGACGTAACCATCCCGGGCGGATCTTCCGAACGACCATTGATCGCGGCGCTCCAGTTCCAAGAACACATCTCCGAAAAGAAGCTGGGCGTCGCGCGGTCCGCGAGGGGCCGCGCACAGGTCGGCCAGCGGATGGATCAATGCGCGTTCGGTCCCTTCCACGCGCCGCGGCGCCGCGACGACGCCCGCAAGATCGACATGGGCAACCCGATCGTTTGCGGGGCGGTCCCGGCGGTCCATCACAGGCCCAGCACCGCGGGGAGCGCCTCGAGGATCGCCCGTCCGCCCTGCATCAGTCCCCCCTTCGGCAAACCCGGCCGTCCGTTCGGACGCCAGCCATAGATATCGAAATGCGCGTAACGCGCATCGCCGGCCACGAAGCGCCGAAGAAACAGGGCCGCGGTGATCGATCCCGCGAATCCGCCCGAAGGCGCGTTGTCGAGATCGGCGATCTGCGGTTCGATCATTTTCTCGTAAGGCTCCCAGAACGGCAGCTGCCACACCGGATCGGCGCCCTTGGCACCGCCGTTTCTCAGAGCCTGGGCCAATCCGTCATCCGTTGCGTAAAACGGAGTCAGGTCCGGGCCGACGGCCACGCGGGCGGCACCCGTCAGCGTCGCCATGGAAACGATCAGATCGGGCGCCTCTTCCGATGCCAGGGCCAGGGCGTCGGCCAACACCAATCGCCCCTCGGCATCCGTGTTGTTGACCTCGACCGTGAGACCCTTGCGCGAGGTCAGAACGTCCCCGGGTCGGAACGCCCGGCCGCCGATCGCGTTTTCGACCGCGGGCACCAGAACCCGCAGCCGTAGGGGCAGCTCGAGCGTCATGATCATCTGCGCCAGACCCAGTACGTTCGCGCCGCCGCCCATGTCCTTTTTCATCGATCCCATCGCGGCGCCGGGCTTCAGATTGAGACCCCCGGTATCGAAACACACGCCCTTGCCGACCAGTGTCAGGGCCGGTCCCCGGGACCCCCATCGAAAATCGAGAAGCCTCGGCACCTCTCCGGCCGTCCGTCCCACCGCGTGGATCATGGGAAAATTCCGGGCAAGCAGATCGTTGCCCCGGATCGCTTCGGCACGGGCCCCGAATCGGGTGGCGAGATCGAAGAAGGCGTCTTCGAAGCGATCGGGCCCCATATCCGCGGCAGGCGTGTTGATCAGATCCCGCGTCAGGACCTCGCCCGCCGCCAGTGCTTCCAGACGCGCGACATCCGCATCCTTTGGCGCTTGCAGTAATGCCGCGCAACGTTTGCCGGATTTGTAGCGGTCGAAGCGGTAAGCGGCCAGAAGCCAGCCCAAAGCGGCTTCGTTCAACTCATTGCCGGACAGCGGGCCATGAAGGGCGTATGTCCCCTTCGGCAGCGCGGCCGCAATGGCCGCGATGTGAAACCGTCCGCGGGCGCGGGAGGCGGCCGTGCCGTATCCCGCCAGCACCGCGAGAATGTCGGCCTCGGCGGAGCGGACGACCTCGACCTGGCCGAGTCCGCCCTTGAATTCGGTTTTTGCGGCCCAGGTCCTGACCGGCGCGGCCAGAGTTGGCAGAACGTCGGCGAGATCGTCTTCGGCGATGACGTGAACAGGAATGGCAGGGGCGGAAGCGGGGGCGAAGGTCGGGGTCATGGGATCATCGGTTCGGTTCGGGTCATGCCGGCACCCTAACGTTCGCTCCGGCGTCCGCAAGGGATCAAGATCGACGGAGTTTATCGGCCCACCGCATCGCCGCGCCAAGGCGCTCGGGTCCAAGGCCGAGCCTCTCGGATGGCTTCCGGCCTCATGCCCGCGTCCGGGCCGCCGGATCGGGCGCGCTCCCCCGGCGGCGCACGGAAACCGGGGATGTCGGATCGGTCATGTCAACCGCATCCCATGCGACGGCGACTGATAGCCATCCAAAAACGCCTTGCGGAAATATTACGGATCTCCGTGCCCCGACCCCCGTCATTGGTGAAGACGACCGCCAGAGCACCCCCTCTGGCCGCCGGGGCGTTCGTAAGTCGCATGGAAGGCGACTGCGCCGGCCTTTGGGCCGGCGCCCCGGACATGCCCCGAAATCTTCCCGACCATGCGGACCGGGAAGGCGCCGTTACGGCCGCCACCGAATCGTTTTCTGGGCGGGGACTGCCGGGTTCTTCATCCAGGCGGCGGTTTACGCCCGACGGGGCGCCCCCCGCCATCTGCGGAGCGCATCGGCCCGCTAAACAAGCAGCGTGGAGGGATGATCAGTCGGAATGGGAGATCCTTCCACCGCCGGGCGCGGCGGCCAAGGGGCACGAGGTCGGCAGACCCCGTGCCGCGCGGCCCGCGTGACGGGCAAACGCCCGCGGCTCAGCACCCGTAATACATCTTGAATTCCATCGGATGCGGGGTGTGTTCGAAGGCATAGACCTCTTCCCATTTCAGCTCCATATACCCCTCCAGCTGATCCCTGGTGAACACGTCGCCTGCGAGCAGGAAGTCCTGATCCGCCTCCAGCGCTTCCAGGGCTTCGCGCAAACTTGCGCAGACGGTCGGGATCGAGGCCAGTTCCTCCGGGGGCAGATCGTAGAGATCCTTGTCCGACGAGGGGCCCGGGTCGATCTTGTTGACGATGCCGTCGAGCCCGGCCATCAGAAGCGCGGCGAAGGCCAGATAGGGATTCGCCGACGGATCGGGGAAACGGGCTTCGACGCGTTTGGCCTTCGGCGATTCCGTCCAAGGGATTCTGACGCAGCCCGAGCGGTTGCGGGCCGAATAGGCGCGCAGCACGGGGGCCTCGAAGCCCGGTATCAGCCGCTTGTAGGAATTGGTCGAGGGATTGGTGAAGGCGTTCAGCGCCTTGGCGTGCTTCAGCAGGCCGCCGATGAAGAAAAGCGCTTCTTGGCTGAGATCGGCGTATTTGTCCCCCGCGAAGAGCGGTTTCTCATCCTTCCAGATCGACATGTTCACGTGCATGCCGGTTCCGTTGTCGCCCGCGATCGGCTTCGGCATGAACGTGGCCGACTTGCCATAGGCCTGGGCCACGTTATGGATGACGTATTTGTATTTTTGCAACGCGTCGGCCTGCTTGGTCAGCGACTGGAAGATCAGGCCCAGTTCGTGCTGGCAGGAGGCCACTTCGTGATGATGTTTGTCGACCTTCATGCCGATGCGCTTCATGGTCGACAGCATCTCCGAGCGCAGGTCCTGGGACGCGTCGGTCGGATTCACCGGAAAGTAGCCGCCCTTGATGCCCGGGCGATGCCCCATATTGCCCATTTCGTATTCCGTGTCGGTGTTCCACGAGGCATCGATCGCATCGATTTCGTAGGAGACCTTGTTCATCTCGACCGAGAAGCGCACGTCGTCGAACAGGAAGAACTCGGCTTCGGGTCCGAAATAGGCGACGTCGCCGACGCCGGAGGATTTCAGATACGTTTCGGCGCGTTCGGCGGTGCCGCGCGGGTCGCGTTCATAGCTTTCACCGGTGTCCGGTTCGACCACGGTGCAATGGACGCAAAGGGTCTTTTCCGCGTAAAAAGGATCGATATAGACGCTGCCGGTGTCGGGCATCAGCTTCATGTCGGACTGGTCGATCGATTTCCAGCCGGCGATCGATGAACCGTCGAACATGAAACCGTCCTCGAGGAAATCCTCATCGACCTGATCGGATATGACGGTGACGTGCTGCAGTTTGCCGCGCGGATCCGTGAAACGGATATCGACGTATTCTATATTTTCATCTTCGATCATCTTGAGAACGTCGGATTTACTCATGTTGACGATCTCCTCTCCTGCTTTGATATGGTATCGGGATCGGGCGGACGGCGCCCCGTTTTTCAGATCGCGTCTTCGCCGGTCTCGCCGGTGCGAATGCGAATGGCCTGCTCGACGTTGGAGACGAAGATCTTGCCGTCGCCGATCTTGCCTGTTTTCGCCGCGTCGGTGATGGCGTCGACGACCTGATCCAGTTGAGAGTCCGCGATCACCACCTCGACTTTCACCTTGGGCAGGAAATCGACCACGTATTCGGCGCCGCGATAGATTTCGGTATGGCCTTTCTGACGGCCGAACCCTTTGACCTCGATCACCGACAAGCCTTGCACGCCGACCTCCTGCAGGGCCTCCTTGACCTCGTCGAGTTTGAAGGGCTTGATGATCGCCTCGATCTTTTTCATGTGCGACTCCTGCTTATGTTGAGAATGCGTCAAACCACTTTCCCCCGAAGCTCACAATTCGCTGAACTGACGAGGGCCGGGACGGCGGCGGGATCCGGGACTGATTGCCTAAATTTTAAGCGGACTGCCGCTGGAGCGGGCGGTTTGAGAACGTCGAGGTGAAACATGCGCGAATTGCTGACCGCCGCCCGAATGCGCGCCATCGAACAGGCTGCGATCGTCTCGGGCGCGGTCACCGGTCTGGAATTGATGGAACGCGCCGGCCGCGGCGTGGTCGCGGCGATTTTCGAGACATGGCCGGAACTGGCGCGGCCGCCGGGCCGGGTGGTGGTCCTGTGCGGTCCGGGCAACAATGGTGGCGACGGGTTCGTCGTGGCGCGGCTGTTGAAGGAACACGGTTGTCGGGTGACGGTGTTCCTTTGCGGCGCTCCCGACAGGTTGCCGCCCGACGCGCGGGCGAATTACATGCGATGGCGGCGGCTGGGACGGGTCGAGGACGCCACGACCGTCGAGAATGAAGCCGCGCTTGCCGCTCTGGGGGCGGATATCTTCGTCGATGCGCTCTTCGGGACCGGTCTGACCCGGCCTGTGGCCACGTCTTCGGGATTTCTGCGGCCGTTTTTCGATTTTTCCCGACGATGGAAGGATGCCGACCATCCGGCCCGTACCGTGTCGGTCGATATGCCTTCCGGCATGTGCTCGGACAGTGGCCGCGCCTTGGGTGGAATTATGCTGGCGGCCCTGACCGTTACCTTCCATGGCCCCAAGGTGGGGCATCATCTGGCAACGGGGCGCGCGGGGGCCGCCGCGTGCGGCAGGCTGATATGTGCCGACATAGGGCTTTCTGGGCACGGCTTGCCGCAGTCCGTGCGTATCATCGAGGATGTTGAGGGACGGCTTGGCAAATCCGTTCCCGCCGAGCACAAATACGATCACGGCCACGCCCTGATCCTTTGCGGTCCTCCGGGCAAGACCGGCGCGGCGCGGCTTGCCGCCCGTGGCGCGTTGCGCATTGGCGCCGGGCTGACGACATTGGCCGGTCCGGCCTGCGTGATGGCCGAGAACGCCGCGCGGCTGGAGGCGATCATGCTGCGCGAGACGGCCGATGCCAGGGGACTGGCCGCGCTTTTGCAAGATAGGCGGGTCAATGCCTTGTGTATCGGGCCGGGGGCCGGGACCGGGTCGGGAACGCGCGATATGGTCGCTGTCGCGTTGGACCGGGATGGCGAACGGGCCGTCGTGTTGGATGCGGATGCGCTGAGTGCATTCGCGGATGGGCCGGAGGCGTTGTTTGCCCTCACGCATGGCAAGCCCGTGGTGCTCACGCCGCATGGCGGCGAATTCGGACGGCTGTTTCCCGACATCGCCGCGGCTCTTGATGCGTCACCGGCGCGCGCACCCGCCTATTCCAAGGTGGATGCGGCGCGGCACGCCGCGGCCCGGGCCGGCTGCACGGTGCTTTTCAAGGGGCCCGATACGGTGATTGCCGATGCGCAGGGCCGATGTACGATCAATTCGGCGCATTACGACCGGGCAGCTCCCTGGCTGGCGACGGCGGGGTCGGGCGACGTGCTGGCCGGATTCGTCGCCGGCCTTCTGGCGCGCGGCTTCGAACCGAGACGCGCGGCCGAAGTGGCGGCCTGGCTGCACGTGGAATGCGCGCTGGAGTTCGGGCCGGGTCTGATCGCCGAGGATTTGCCCGAGCAACTGCCCAAAGTGTTCCGCAGGCTGAAGATTTAAGAAGGCTCGGGCGCGGTGGAATGTATCCGGCGGCTCCGGTGCCCGCTTGAATAAGTGGTCAACAGGTTGTACCTGTGTGGTCCTGTGGCGGGTGTGGCGGAATTGGCAGACGCACTTGGTTTAGGTCCAAGCGCCTTTGGGCGTGGGGGTTCAAGTCCCTCCACCCGCACCACGGGCGGATGCGCCTGACATCGCCCGGCGGCGTGATGTCAAAAACGAAGGGAATTCCCGACAGCCGCATCGGCTTGTCGCGTCCGGAACGCCACTTCGCGGCATACGGCGGCATGAAATGGACCGCCGTCCCTGAAGCGACGACGGTTTGTCCGCCACCGGCGATAAACGCCCGTGGTCGTGGCGTTCGCGGATGTCTGCGTTTTCGCAGGTTTCCCTTCGCCGCTTTGCCGCCGCCGTTTTCAAGCGGCCGTCGCCAAAACCCTTGTCAATGCGCACGACAACTTGCTCACCAGTTCGTCGATCTGTTCGTCTTGCAGGATGAAGGGCGGCGCCAGCAGCACGTGATCCCCCCGGACCCCGTCGACGGTTCCACCCATCGGATAACAGATCAGTCCCTCGGCGAAAGCGGCCTTTTTCAGTCTTGCATTTACCGCATCGGCGGGGTCGAACGGGGTTTTGCTTTCGCGGTCGGCGACCAGTTCCAACCCTAAGAACAACCCGCGCCCGCGAATGTCGCCCACATGTGGATGCTGACCGAATTCGGCCTGCAGGGCATCGCGCAGTTTCGCCCCCGCCGGTTCGACCCGTTGCAATACCCGATCTTCGATCAAACGCTCCAGCACGGCCAGCGCGCCGGCCGCGGCCACGGGATGCCCGAGATAGGTATGGCCGTGTTGAAAAAAACCGCTGCCATCGCGGATCGCGTTGAAGATCTCGGCGGTGCAAAGCAATGCCCCGATGGGCTGATACCCCGCGCCAAGACCCTTGGCGATGGTGCAGATGTCGGGGCTGATGCCATCCTGCTCGCAGGCGAAGAGCGTGCCGGTGCGGCCCATGCCGCACATTATCTCGTCCAGGATCAGCAAAACGCCATGGCGATCGCAGATCTCGCGTATGCGTTTGAAATATCCCGGCACCGGCGGTACGGCACCGGCGGTGGCCCCCACGACCGGCTCGGCCACGAACGCCATCACCGTCTCGGCGCCCAGATGCTGGATCTGCCGTTCCAATTCATCGGCCACGCGCCGACCATAGGTCTGCGTGCTCTCGCTTTCGGCCCGTTCGCGATAGGCGTAACAGGGCGCGATGTGGGCCGCTTCCATCAGCAGGGGCGAGAAGGGCGCGCGCCGCCACCGATTGCCGCCGGCGGCCAATGCCCCCAGCGTGTTCCCATGATAACTCTGTCGTCGTGCGATCACGTGCCGTCGCCGCGTTTCGCCGCGTTCCAGGTAATATTGCCGTGCCAGTTTCAGCGCCGCTTCCACCGCCTCGGACCCGCCCGACACCAGATAGACGCGGTCGAGCCCCCCGGGTGCATGGGCGATCAATTTGTCGGCCAACGCTTCTGCAGGTTCCGACGTGAAGAAGCCGGTATGGGCAAAGGCCACCTTGTCCAATTGATCCTTGATCGCCTGCGTGACCTTCGGGTCGCCATGACCAAGACATGACACCGCCGCGCCGCCCGACCCGTCCAGATACCGCTTTCCGTCCCTGTCGATCAGATAGCAGCCGTCACCGCGCATGACGGTGGGCGGATGGCTGCCGGAATGGCGGGGGAAGACGTGAGACATGGATGGACCTCCGGTTTCGTTCGGGAATCATCGACC
>JBCCVK010000036.1:0-11263 GCA_039195495.1 Pseudomonadota bacterium | reverse complement strand
GCGCTCTACGGCGATGATCTTTTTCATCGTCCTGGGCGCGGGTTTCTACAACGGGTTTCTGGCCCTGACTCGCGTTCCACAGGAACTCTCGAATTTCGTGGTCGGTCAAGGCTTCGACCCTTGGATGGTTCTCGGCCTGATTCTGGTCTTCTATCTGATCTGCGGTTGCTTGATGGACAGCCTTTCGATGATCCTGTTGACGATCCCGATCTTTTTTCCGGTTATCGGTGTTCTCGACTTCGGAATGAGCGCCGAGCATGTGGCGATCTGGTTCGGTGTCCTCGTCCTGATCGTGGTCGAAGTGGGGTTGATCACGCCACCCGTGGGCATGAATCTGTTCATCATAAATGCCATGGATCGTTCCATACCGATGATCGAAACCTACAAGGCCGTGATGTTCTACGTTCTCTCGGACCTGATCCGGGTGATCATCCTGGTTCTGTTCCCATCGATCACCTTGTTCCTGTTGCGCTAGCCGGCCCGAAGAACCGATCGGTCTTGCGCAATGCAAGGGCAGTTACTAAGAGTGGCGATCATGATCGCCATTTCATGGTCAAGGAAGGATCGATGCAAATTTCCGGACATATGGCAATCGTGACCGGCGGAGCCAGCGGTCTGGGTGCAGCCACGGTTCGCCACATGGTCGAAAAAGGCGCAAAAGTCGCCATCTTTGACTCCGATATCGGCCGCGCGGCCTCTGTCGCGGCGGAAAGCGATGTTTTCCCGGTCAAGACCGATGTCAGCGACGAAGGCTCGGTCGAAGCCGCGCTGACCGCTGCAATGAATCATTTCGGTCAGGGCCCCCGGATGGTCGTTAATTGCGCGGGGATCGCCCCTGCCGCTCGTGTCATCGACCGCGAAGGCCGACTGGCCTCGACGTTGTTCGAGCGTACGATCCGGATAAACCTGCTGGGGACCTACCTTGTGACGTCTCATGCCGCGCGGGCAATGATGGCGCTCGAATCACTTGAGACGGCCGAGCGCGGCGTCATCATCAACACGGCATCGGTCGCTTATCAGGACGGGCAACTTGGTCAGGCGGCTTACGCGGCGTCGAAAGGCGCCGTTGCGGCAATGGCGCTGCCGATCGCCCGCGAATTCGCGCGCGCCGGGATTCGCGTCATGAACATCGCGCCAGGTCTGTTTCATACCCCGATGATGGAAGGGCTGCCCGAAGACGTGACCGCGAAGATCACCGACAACATTCCCTTTCCCGCCCGGCTGGGCGATCCGAGGGAATATGCGCTGCTGGCGGCGCAGATCATTGAAAATCCATATCTCAACGGCACCACGATCCGACTGGATGCCGCCATGCGATTGCCGCCACGTTGAGCATCCGGTCCGCTTCCGGCGATGGCTTGCCCGGCAGCACGCACACCACCCCATGTCAAACGGGTTGGCCGATCAGAAGGCTTTGAACGTGAGCGTGGTCAAGGTTCGTTCGATACCTTCGATGTCCTGCACGTTTTCCGCGATGAAGTGACCGATATCGCAGTCGTCGGGAATGTAGAGTTTCATCAGCAGATCCCAATCCCCGCTTGTCGAATAAAGCTCGGAATGGATTTCGCGCAAAGCGATGTTTTCGGCCACTTTGTAGCCCTTGCCGGGTGCTGTGCGAATTTGAACGAATACGCAGGTGGTCATCGATGGCTCCCTTGGGGCGGTCTTTGCATCCCGAGAAAATCACAGCTTTTGGACAGGGCCAAGCGAAACCGGGTTCCCGGTTGACAGGTCAAACGCGCCGTCAGAGCTCTTCCACAATCACCAGATCGCGCCGCGCCGCGCCTTTCGCGAAGTCCAACGCCCGCCGATACCGGGGTGAATTGTAACATTCCACCGCGGCATCCAGCGAGGGAAACCTGGCCACAACGTTGCGAGACCGGTCATTGCCTTCCAATTGCACATACCGGCCGCCGCGCGCCAGGAAAACACCGCCATGCTCGGCGATCGCCTCGGTCGCGATGGCGGCATAAGCGCCGTAAGCCTCTTCGTCCGTCACTTCGACATGAGCAATCCACAATGCTCCCATCTCATCCTCCGATCATGACTTCCACCGCTTCGATGGCGGCTTGTGCATTCTCGGCGCTGGCCGCGCCGCCCTGCGCCAAATCGGGGCGCCCGCCACCGCCCTTGCCGCCCAATGCGGCCACGGCCGCTTTCACCACGGCCACGGCCGAAACGTTCACGTCACCCGCCACACCAGCGGCCACGTCCGCCTTGCCGCCGGTGTCGGCGATCAACAAGATCACGCCCGCGCCGATCCGCGCTTTGTGCGCATCGATCAGCGCAGGAAGATCCTTGCCCGTCACGCCCTGCAGGATCTGGGGCAGGAACCTTATACCGCCGACATTCCTCACGGTGCTTTCGGTCTTGCCGCCACCGGTCATCGCCAATTCGCGCCGCAGCCTCGTCACTTCGCCTTCCAACGCCCGAATCTTGCTCATCTCGCCTTCGATTCGCGCCACGATGTGATCGGGTGTGGTCTTCAATACGTCGCCCAATGCGGTCACGACGGTCTTCTGTCTGGCCATGTGAGCGATGGCTGCGTCTCCGGTGATCGCCTCCACCCGCCTTACGCCAGCGCTTGAGGCCCCGTCGCCCAGCAGGATGAAGGTCCCGATATCGCCCGTGCGTTCGACATGCGTGCCGCCGCAAAGTTCCAGCGAGTAAACCCGACCATTGATGCCCTTGCCAGAACCGTCCAGAATCCCCATCGACACGACCCGGACCTCGTCGTCGTATTTCTCGCCGAAAAGCGCCTGGGCCCCCAGCGCACGGGCATCGTCGAGCCTCATGACCCGGGTCTCGACCGGGCCGTTTTGCCGGATGAACGCGTTCACCTCGGTCTCGACCCGCACCATCTCGGTCGCGGTCAGCGCCTTGACATGACTGAAGTCGAAACGCAGACGATCCCGGTCATTGAGCGACCCACGCTGCGACACATGTTCACCCAGAATCCGTCGTAGGGCCTCGTGCAGCAGATGCGTGGCCGTATGGTTGGCGCGGATGGCCGCCCGGCGCGCATGGTCCACGGTCAGTTGGGCCGCCTCGCCATTCTCAAGCACCCCTTCGATTACCCGGGCGACATGCAGGAACACGCCCGCGACCTTCTTGGTGTCGGTGACATGCGCCTTGCCTTTTCCGGTCGCTATGGTGCCCCGATCCCCCACCTGTCCGCCGCCTTCGGCGTAAAAGGGGGTTTGGTTCAGCACCACGGTCACATTATCGCCTTCGGTGGCCGTTTCCACCTCGATACCATCCCGGACAAGGGTCAGGATCTGCCCCTCGGCCATCTCGGTGTCATAGCCCAGGAAATCGGTTGTGCCCCAGGCGTCGGCGATGTCGAACCAGACAGCCGCATCCGATTCCGCACCCGAACCCGTCCAGGCGGCCCGCGCTCTGATCTTCTGTTGGGCCATCGCGGCGTCGAACCCTTGGATATCGACCTCACGCCCCTTCTCGCGCAGGGCGTCTTGCGTCAAATCCAATGGGAAACCATAAGTGTCGTAAAGCCGAAACGCCGTCGTTCCCGGCAATGCGGCGCGCGGGGGCAGATTGGCCAATTCGCTCTCGAGCAGTCCCAAACCACGATCCAGCATACGTTTGAACCGCGTTTCCTCCAGCTTCAGCGTTTCTTCGATCAGGTTCTGCGCCCGCGTCAACTCCGGATAGGCGATACCCATCCGATCAACCAGTGCCTGTACCAGTCGATGCATGAGCGGTTCCTGCGTGCCCAGCAGGTGGGCATGACGCATGGCCCGTCGCATGATCCGTCGCAGCACATATCCCCGCCCCTCGTTGGAGGGCATCACGCCGTCGGCGATCAAGAACGCGATCGCGCGCAAATGATCGGCGATCACCCGGTGATGGGTTCTGCCGGGCCCGTCGGGATCGGTCGAGGTTTCATCGGCACAGGCTTCGATCAGGCGTCGAAACAGATCGACACCGTAATTATCATGCGTGCCTTGCAGCAAAGCGGCCACCCGCTCGATGCCCATCCCGGTGTCGATCGATTGTGCGGCCAATTCGCGGCGCGTGCCGTCCTCGAATTGTTCGAACTGCATGAAGACCAGATTCCAGATCTCGACGAAACGATCCCCGTCCTCTTCGGGGCTGCCCGGGGGACCGCCCCGAATGTGGTCGCCGTGATCGTAGAAGATTTCCGAAGAAGGGCCGCAAGGGCCTGTTGGCCCCATCATCCAGAAATTATCGCTTGTCGGGATGCGGATGATTCTGTCGTCGCCAAAGCCGGTCACTTTTTTCCAGATCTCGGCCGCTGCGTCATCCGTGTGATACACGGTCACCAGCAGGCGCTTGGGATCGATGTCCAGTTCCCTGGTTACCAATTCCCAGGCGAAGGGAATCGCCGCCGTCTTGAAATAATCGCCAAAGCTGAAATTCCCCAGCATCTCAAAGAACGTGTGATGCCGTGCGGTATAGCCGACATTGTCCAGATCGTTGTGCTTGCCGCCGGCCCGCACGCATTTCTGAGCCGTGACGGCGCGCACATAGTCACGATTCTCTATTCCGGTAAACAGGTTCTTGAACTGCACCATGCCCGAATTGGCGAACATGAGCGTGGGGTCGTTGCGCGGCACGAGCGGCGAACTTGGCACCACTTCGTGCCCCAAACGTTTGAAATAATCGAGAAACGCGGACCGGATGTCGTTGAGCGAGGTCATGAAGCAGCCCTTGCGGTCTGGATGGCAAGTCGGCATGATCTAATCCTGCTGAACGGGACTGTCCACCGCGTGGAAATGCCCCGAACAGGTCTTGGACCGTCCGCATGGGGTTTTGTGGTCGAAGCGGGCTTTCGGGCCACGGTCAGGCTTCGGCTACATCGCCGTTCTTGCCGAAAGCTTCGGATGGCATCTCGAACTCCAGTCCATGGGCGGCTCGAATCTTGTCCTCGATCTGCAGGGCCACCGGCGGGTTGTCGCGCAGAAACGTCTTGGCATTTTCCCGACCTTGCCCGATACGTTCGTCCCCATAGGAAAACCAGCTTCCGGATTTCTCGACGACACCGGCCTTGACACCCAAATCCAAAAGCTCGCCCGTTTTTGAAATACCCTCGCCATACATGATGTCTAATTCGACCTGTTTGAAAGGCGGGGCCACCTTGTTCTTGACGACCTTCACCCGGGTGGCGTTCCCCACCACCTCGTCCCGGTCCTTGATCGAACCGATACGACGGATGTCCAGACGCACCGAACTGTAGAATTTCAACGCGTTGCCGCCAGTGGTGGTTTCCGGGCTGCCGAACATGACACCGATCTTCATCCGGATCTGGTTGATGAAGATCACCATGCAGTTCGAGCGACTGATCGAACCGGTCAGCTTGCGCATGGCCTGACTCATCAGACGGGCCTGGGCGCCGACCTGAGCGTCTCCCATGTCGCCTTCCAATTCCGATTTCGGGGTCAATGCCGCGACGGAATCGACGATCACCATGCTGACGGCGCCCGAGCGCACCAGCGTATCGGTGATCTCCAACGCCTGTTCGCCCGTGTCGGGCTGCGAGATCAGAAGCTCATCCAGATCCACGCCCAGCTTGCGGGCATATTGCGGGTCGAGGGCATGTTCGGCATCGACGAAGGCGACGACACCGCCTCTCTTCTGTTCTTCGGCGGCACAATGCAGCGTCAGCGTGGTTTTGCCCGAGCTTTCCGGACCGTAGATTTCAATGATCCGGCCCCTGGGCAGGCCACCGATACCCAAGGCGATATCAAGACCCAGCGATCCGGTCGAGGTTGCCTCGATATCCGCCACCGCATTTTCAGCCCCCAACCGCATGATCGAGCCTTTGCCGAACTGCCGCTCGATCTGTGCCAATGCGCTGTCGAGCGCCTTTTGCTTGTCCGCGCTGCGTCTGTCGCTCATGTTGAGAAGATCTGCCGTTGCCATCAATTTCATCCTTTATTTCATACCCTGCGTCAGGCGGCAATAATTCCTGATGTTCACTCCTTGTTCCCCTTTTCGGTTATGAGATCGAAAGCAGAATATTTCAAGATAAATCTTTCCTGCGTCATGATTGATCCCCGTCGATTAACAAGAGGTTTAGCGAATGATGAAATTCGAAGGAGACGCCGGGGGATGCCGGATCGGATTGCGATCGCGAAACCGCAAACCGCCGCGGTCATCCGGGAACCCCCGGGCTGGTTTGACGGTTGGCGGATACCGCTCCGATGGGCATGAGGATTCGACTTCAGACATGCGTTTCGCCGATTGCTTGGCCCGCCACCTCGAGCCGCCCGCCGCCGCCCCGTCGAATGTCGGCCGACAAAGCCGGTTCCTTGAGCCCGACCCAGGCGAAACCGGCCTCGCTCATCCGTCCGCCCGTGAAAGAATGCCGCAACCGGTGAATGTCCCGGAACGGCGCTGGCAACGCCGGATCGCGATGCCACGTCGCGACCTTGCACCGAAGGCAGCACCGGAATTGCCCGGGGATCTGCAGGCCCGACTGACAGATTCGCGTGGAGCGGGCATGACGTTCCACGCGGAAATCCCGCAAAATGGTGGATATTCGAAGCGCGTCGCCCCTCGAAGGCGGACCGCCGCCGGAAGCCCTTAAGCGCAATGAAGCACCTGTTCGATCTTTCGAATCAGATCGGTCAGCGAAAAGGGCTTTGGCAAGAACACTGAATTAGGGATTCGCGCCTGATCTTCGGTGAAAGGCTCCTCGGCGTATCCGGACACGAACACCACTCGGGTGTCCGGACGGTCCTTGAGGGCTTTTTTGACCCAGGTCGGTCCATCGACGCCGGGCATGATGACATCGGCCATGAACAGATCCACGCGCAACGCATGGTCTTCCAGCATTCCCAGGGCCTGTTCGGCGTTTTCCGCCTCCAACACGGTATAGCCACGCATGCGCAGCGCGCGGGAGGCAAAGGCACGAACCGGCGCCTCGTCCTCCACCAGAAGGATCACGGCATCGTTCGGCGCCACCTTGGACACGGATGGGGCCGTGGCGGCTTTCGGCATATGCGGTTCGTCTTCGCAAACCGGAAGATACAGGGTAAAGGTCGTTCCTTCGCCGACGACACTGTCGGCGAAAATGAACCCTCCGGTCTGCTTGACGATGCCGTAGACGGTGGACAGGCCGAGCCCTGTCCCCTCGCCCGTTTTTTTCGTGGTGAAAAAGGGTTCGAACACCTTGGGCAGCTTGTCTTGCGGGATCCCGCAGCCGGAATCGGCGACCTTCACGACCACGTAGTGCCCCTCCGGCACCATCGCCCGGTCGCGTTCGACCGCCTCGGTCAGGACGGTATTGGCCGTTTTAATGACGATGGTGCCCGGATTGCCCTGCATGGCGTCACGCGCATTGACGACAAGGTTCATGACCACCTGCTCGAGTTGTCTCTTGTCGGCACGGGTCGGACGAAGGTCCGGATCATGGATCAGCGTCAGTTCGATCTTCTCGCCGACCAGACGGTTCAGCAGATGGGTCAGATCGGCAAGCGTATTGCGCAGATCCAGCCGTTCGGGCTTGAGCGTCTGTTTGCGCGAGAACGCCAGCAACTGACCGACGAGGCCCGAGGCGCGATTGGCGTTTTGCGCGATTTGCCGCAGATCGCAGTAATCGGGATCACCTGAATCATGCCGCAGCAACAGCAGATCGCAATGCCCCGAGATTGCCGTCAAAAGATTGTTGAAATCATGTGCGATGCCGCCGGCGAGCTGACCGATCGCTTGCATTTTTTGCGATTGCACGAATTGCGCTTCAAGCGATTTCAACGCGGTCGCGTCAGTCATCACGGCCAGCACGTGAACCTCGCCCCCGTCTTCGAAGCGCTGCAATGCGATTTGCAGAAAAACTTCCCTGTCGGTGCGCGTCGCCCGAACGAATTCCGGACGCTGCCGCCCTTTCCCCGCCCATGCTTCGGCGAACCAATCCCGAACGGAACGCCCCAACCCTTCGACCAAATCCGACAGTGCGGCAGCGTCTTCGAAATGAGGGCCAAGCAGGTCGCGCGCCGGCGCATTCGCTTCATCGATCTGGCCGTCCTTCTTGAGACGCATGGCCGCCACCGGCAACTGTTCGACATCGAAACCGCTTTTCGCCGCCTGCGTCGGCTGAGCTAGCAGAAAAATCTCTTTCCGCCCGCCGGCGGTGGTGGCCGCTTCGACGATCTGTACCGGAACCGGCCCTTCCTTTCCCGACATCTCCCGCCGATCACCATGTGCGATCGGCAATTGCGTGAACAAATGATCCAGCGACTCGACGTGGCGGCCGACCAGGTTTCGCAAGGCGTCGTTCATGAACAGGATCAGGCCATTTTCATCGACGCTCATCGTCGGCAGCCGGACCGAGGGGGCGTTCTCCGAAGGTGGCGCGGGCCGCGCCAGCTTCTCGACCCGCCAAAGGAAGATGTTTTCGCCGACCGGATGCGCCGAGGCGCGCGCATGCCCGCCGCGTGACGCAAACTCCTCACGTGCGAAGCCGATGGTGCGCGCCTTGGTCAGAAGACGGCAATAGGCGGCGGAAGGATTGGCCACCCATCTTTTCAGCGCCAGGACCATCATATCGCCGGGTTTGATCGAAAGCTGTTTTCGCGCCGCCGGATTGGCCAGCAGAATCCCGCCCCCGCCATCGACCGCGAGAACGGGCACCGGATCGACGGCGATGGCACCGCCCACAGCGGACAAGGTGGTCCGGAAGCGGCGCCGTTTTTCCAGCGCCAGCCCCCAGATCAGGCCGGTTGTCGCGAAAAGGGAGGCCGCGATAACGGCGAACAGTTGGCGATGATGCATCTCGGGCGAAAGAGCCGTCAATATCGTGGCCAGGCCGCCGGCGAGAAGAAACAGCCAGGTCGCGCCGGTCAGGCGGGCGGACATGCGCGCGACTGCATCCAAATTGAGCGTCTGTTCCGGCATCCCCGCCTCCATCCTTGATTCGAACCAGGCTCAGGTCACAGCAATCGCGTTAAACCCGCCTTAAATATCGGTCGGCGGAGCTTAGGAAATTTAAAGCCGCGCGTCAGGCGCTATCTGCGTCGAAAGACACCAAGAAAAAACCGCGCAGGCGGCGTAAGCCAGAGCGCCGCCAACCCTCCCCCGCGGCGCCAATCCTTCCAGTTGCGCTCGGGAAGCTCTCTCGACGGCGTGACGGGGCGGACCGGGCATGATGCACCTCTCGTCGCGCGGGCACGGCGATGCACGCCCGGGATGTGCCGGGCAACCAGGGTGGATCGGCACGATCACAGATCCGGCAAACAGATACGGGACGCGTTATCCGAATTCTTCATCGGATCACCTGAAAGATCGGTGTCTGTTCGAAACGCCGCCCTCATCGTTGCGTGGGGCCGGATACGTATTGCAGGGACGCGGGAGCGATCTTGACCGAAACGAAGCACGCTCATCGCCGGCCAATCCTGACATCGATCGAATTGAACGGAAGGACGCCAGCAGACAGGATCATCGCGAGACGACGACAAAACCCATCAAGGACGCTTCAGGCACCGGAACGGTCTCGAAGACCAATCCGAGACCGCCATGCACGATCTCGGAAAAATTCGAATTTCGAATGCTGACATTAAAATCATGATAGATCTTCCCGGAAAGAAATATCGCATTGATCGCTTCGGTAAGAAAAAATTCCCTGAACCCGGGGCGGAGATTGCTTCTCTCCTCTGAACCTGGCGTGCTTTGCGATGAGTGCAAGGTTTTCTCCTCATATATTGCGGTAGAGTCCGTCCCAACGAAGGAGATGGGCAGAAGGAAGAGATCGAGGTTCGGCGAAGAGCAGATCATCGCGATCCTGAAGCAGCAAGAAAGCGGCGTTCCGGGTTGGTTCGACTGTCGCGATGTCATGCCGATCGATCCGCGTCTTCTGGCACCGTTCCAGCATGGCCATACCAGTCAGTTCGGTCCCGTTGTCGCTGACGATCGTCTTGGGATGTCCGCGCCGGACCATGATCGCCGTGAGCTCCTGCGTCACGCGTCGCCCGGAGAACGGCGTGTCCGCGTCCAGCGCCGGGCATGCGCGGCTGCAGTCATCCGCGATGGCCAGCACCCTGACCCGGCGGCGCGGGCGCTATCGACGCGAGGCACGGCTGGAGGCCGACACGTCCTTCGGCCACTGGCGCACCCAGACGTTCATCGCTGGCCTGCGCGTGGATGAACCGGCTGCGCCTTGGCTTTTGCACGGTCCGATGAACCGGGCTGCATTCGAAACCTACATCGAGACCCAGCTTGCTCCTGTGCTCCTGCCCGGCGATGGTGTGATCGCCCACAACCTCGCGGCGCACAAATCGGCGCGCGTCAACGAACTGTTGCCCGCACAGGGCAACCGGAGGCTGTTCTTGCCGCCATACGCGCCCGATCTCAATCCCATCGAGATGGCCTATTCCAAGCTGAAGGCACATCTCACACGCATGACCTGCGAACCTTCGACGCTCTAACCGACGCCGTTGGCTCCATATGCGATCTCTACACACACGCAGAGTGCGAACCATACGTCCACGCCGCAAAATATCTTGAAGAATAACAGGCCGAAGAGCTAGCCTTCAGTTGTACTAGTTTCGGCGTGTTGTAAGCCATCAGGTACGGTACAAGTAGGGTCCCCAGCAGTGTCGCCGGGCTCCCCATATCCTTTATTTCTTGGTACGTTGGTGGAATAGGGGTCAATGGAGGCGAGTACCGGAGGATGCAATCCGTCTCATAATTTTCAACAATAACAATATCTTGTGTCGGATTCACGAGTCCAATATCATACACAAAGACTCACAGTCGTTATCGGGAAAGGGTCACACGTGGCGGAGACAAAGGGAAATTACCCCAAACCAACTTTTACCTTAAATAACAAAAAAATAAGTTATTGATTGGCATATATTGTATCATTACATTGTAGCAAATCGACCTATCATTCGGCTTGAGTTGGAATACTTAGATTGTGCTACAACTCAAGATCACTGCGCATAATGCTGACTGCCCACGATACCTCAAATAGACTGGACGACTATAAGTCTCTGGCATTTCAGGAGTGTAAACCACCAAGCAAACTACTGTTGTATAAAAATATTTCTGTATCTGAAGCGTTAGGCAGGCATCACGCTCCGATCACCGCTGAAGTCTGCAACATATAGTTGCTCAATACGATCTGAAATCCGCTCAGCAATACGGTCGTAAATTTCGCGGATATCACCAAGGTCCGAGCTAATATCTCTAATGTAAGGTTTACGGTCAAACCGAGGTGTTTCTGTACGGCTAGCCATATCCGCGATGTAAACTTCCTTGTATATTTTTGCGATCAAAATACATT
>JBCCVK010000035.1:0-11302 GCA_039195495.1 Pseudomonadota bacterium | reverse complement strand
CTGAGCGGTCTGAGACACGAAACGGCGCGCTGTCCTGAAGTCTTCACGCCTTGGCTGCGTCTCTACATGCGCGACCACGCATCGAGCATCTTCGGTCAAGATCGCGGGCCGGCAGAGCCTCTCTTCACCGTTCGATGCGGCGTCAGCGGACAATGATATCACCCCACTTCCAGGCATGGGGAAGCGGTCCGACGCTTCAGACATCGTCGAAGACGTCATAAACGCCGTGGGGCAAGTGGGGCGGGACTTCGCTTCAGGATCACTCTCCCGCCCACCGATGCTCCAGCCGGAGAAAGGGTCAGGCACGGCGCGCCTCTCAAGGGAAAGCAACGCATCGTTGATGCCATCGCGCGTGCAAACAAAACCGCCAGGATCGTCCGGCCGCTTCCACCGCAGGGACAGGAATACCAAGCAGATTCAACCATATCGTTGCAAGCAGGCGGCATCCATATGCATCACGCAAGCGATTCTTCACCCTGGCCACCTTGCAATCCTCACATTAAGATGAATGCTATCGTCATAGCGCTTGCCGCGCCAGCCAGTTTTGTCGCGAATGACCGGTAACGGATTGAGATCATTTTGAATAATTCGAACGCTTCTCGCTCTAAATCCACTCTGCTGCGCTGGATGCTCCTGTTTGTGCTGCTCGTTTTCGCGCTGATCCTGCCGTTCGCCCTGCTGGAGGCACAGATCGAGCGGCTCTCGGTTCGGATCATCGATGCCGCGCCCGGCGCGCCGCAGCTGACGGCGATGATCGTTGGCGCGCTGGCCCTCGACGTGATCCTTCCGGTGCCGTCGAGCCTTGTGAATACGGTGGCGGGCGCGACCCTGGGCTTTGCAATCGGGACGTTGGTTTGCTGGATCGGCATGACGCTCGGCTGCCTGTTCGGCTACTGGATCGGCTCGACCGGCGGCACCGCTCTGATACGCCGGTTTCTGGGGGAACGGGAATTGCAGCGCGCCGCACGACTGGCGGGACGTTTGGGCGGACCGACGCTGGTCGTGATGCGGGCGGTGCCGGTATTGGCCGAAGCCTCCGCCATCGCGGCCGGCGCGGCCCGCTACCCGATTGCCCGGTTCCTCGCAGTCACCTGCACGGCCAATCTCGGGATCGTGATGGCCTATGCGGGAATCGGCGCCTATGCGTGGTCGGCCAATTCTTTCCCGCTGGCCGTTGCCGGGGCAATCGTGATACCGATCCTGGCCTACGCTACGCTACGGGCGAGCGCGTATTGGACGGGTGTGCGGGGTGCCACCGCCGTGGTCGCCGAGACCGGTACGCCGACAGCCGGCGCTTACGTCGATACGCCGGAATTCACGATCGCCTACCGCTATCCGGTCGCCTTCACGCGCGGGCTCTTCGATCCGGCGAACACGACGCTGGCCGACATATTGGCCGCGGACGGAACGGGCGTGGCGAAATGCCTGTTCCTGCTCGACGGCGGGGTGGTCCGGTCCAACCCCGAGCTGCCGGGCGGAATCGAGGCGTATTGCGCCGCGCATCCGACGGCGCTGCAATTGCTGGACGCGCCTCGACCCGTACCGGGTGGCGAGGCGATCAAGCGCGGGTTCGACCAGCTCCCCGAGCTCTACCGTCTGCTCTTGCGCAACGGCGTCGACCGGCATGCCTATGTCATCGCCGTCGGTGGTGGCGCGGTGTTGGATGCGGTGGGCTTCGCCGCCGCCACCGCGCATCGCGGCATCCGGCATATCCGCGTCCCCACCACCGTTCTCAGCCAGAATGACAGCGGCGTCGGCGTCAAGAACGCGGTCAATTTCGACGGGGTCAAGAACTATGCCGGCGCCTTCGCGCCGCCACGGGCCGTGCTGAATGATTTCGACTTTCTGAACACGCTGCCCCGGCGCGAGCGGGTCGCGGGGATCGCCGAAGCCGTCAAGGTGGCACTGATCCGCGATCGAAGCTTCTTTCGCTGGCTGGAGGGCAATGGCGGCGCCTTGGCCGGTTTCGCCCCCCAAGCCGAAGAATACATGGTCCGGCGCTCGGCGGAGCTGCACATCGACCAGATCGTCAAGGGCGGCGACCCGTTCGAGACGGGGTCGGCCCGACCGCTGGATTTCGGCCATTGGTCCGCCCACAAGCTGGAAGCGATCACCGATCACGCGTTACGCCATGGCGAAGCGGTGGCGATCGGGATCGCGCTCGATGCACGCTATTCCGTCCTGGCCGGGCTATTGCCAGAGGGTGAGGGGGTACGGATCGTCGATCTGCTCGACCGGATCGGCCTGCCGACGTGGCATCCTGCGTTGGAGCAGCGGACCGCCGACGGTGGTCACGCGGTCCTCGGTGGTCTGCGCGAATTTCAGGAGCATCTCGGTGGTGAGCTGACGATTACGCTGTTGCGGGAGATCGGCGTGGGGATCGAGGTGCATGAGATGGACGACGCGCTCGTGCTTCAGGCCATGCATTGGCTCAGGGAGCGGAGGCGGGGCGGATGAAACTACCTGCGGCGCTTGGCTATCTGACCTATTGCTTGAACATCCATCCCACCCAGACGTTCGATGAGGTCATGGCGGCCTTGGCCGGCCCGGCGGCGAAGGTCAAACGGGCGATTTCGCCGGACGCGCCATTCGCCATCGGCCTGCGGTTCTCCGGCGAGGCTCTGGGAGAACTGGCCGATCCGGGCAAACGCGCAGCGCTGAAATCCGCGCTCGGCGCCCATGAGTTCCAGGCGGTCACGGTCAACGGGTTTCCCTATGGCCGGTTCCATGGCACGCAGGTGAAGGACGCGGTCTACCAGCCGGACTGGCGCAGCGAAGAGCGTGTGCGCTATACCAACGCCCTTTCCGATCTGATGGCGGAAATCGCGCCTGAGGGCGATGTCGTCAGCCTCAGCACGGTGCCTGGAACGTTCAAACCTCTGGCGGCCGGAGCCGAGGCGATGATCGCCGACAACATCCTTCGCGCGGCGGCGCATATGATTGCCCTCCACGACCGGACCGGGGTGACGGTGGCGCTGGCACTCGAGCCGGAACCGGCCTGTTTTCTGGAGACGATTGTCGAGACCGTGGATTTTTTCGGCACCTATCTGTTCAGCCCGGACGCGGCGGCGCGGGTCGCCGATCTCAACGGTCTCTCCGTCTCCCAGGCGGCCGAGGCTCTGCCTCGACATCTGGGCCTTTGCTACGATGTCTGCCACGCCGCCGTGGAATTCGAGGATCCGGCGGGCAGCATCGCGGCCTTGCGGCAGGCCGGCATTCCGGTGCATAAATTGCAGCTCAGCGCGGCCTTGCGGGTCGCCAGCGTCGGGCCCGAACAGCGCACCGCCCTGGCCGATTTCGACGAACCCACCTATCTGCACCAGGTCATCCGCCGCACCGCCCAAGGGCTCGAAAGCGCCGCCGATCTGCCCGCAGCCCTGGCACTCGGCACCGCGACGGACGGCGAGGAATGGCGGGTGCATTTTCACGTCCCGGTCTTCATTCGCGATCTCGGAGCCTTCTCGTCGACCCGCGATTTCCTGGCGGATATCCTGGCCCTGCATCGGCAGGATCCGATTTCGCCGCATCTGGAGATTGAAACCTATACCTGGAACGTGCTGCCGGAAGGGCTGCGCGGCGCCACGGTGGCGGAGGATATCCGGCGCGAGTTCGAGTGGGTCCTGGACCAGCTTCGTCCGTGAGAATGCAGACCTTTCTGAAACTTGGCCGGGTGTCCAATCTGCCCACCGTCTGGACCAATGCCCTGGCCGGCGCGGTCCTGGCCGGCGTGCCCGACGCCTCCACAATCCTGCTGGTGGGCCTGGCCCTGTCGGTCCTCTACATCGGCGGCATGTGGCTGAACGATGCGTTCGATGCCGAAATCGACGCGCGCGAACGCGCGAACCGGCCGATCCCGAAAGGTGAGATCACCCGGGGCGCCGTCTTCGCCGGCGGTTTCGGCTTATTGGGTGGCGGGGTGGTTCTGGCCTTCACGCTGGGTGGCGATGCCGGTCTGGCCGGGCTCGGTTTGGCCGGTGTGATCATCCTTTACGACTGGCTGCACAAACGCACGGCGTTCAGCCCGGTGATCATGGGGGCCGCGCGGTTCTTCTGCTACCTGGTCGCCGCGCTGGCCGTGGGGCGGATCACCGCGTCCGTCGGTCTCGGCGCATTGGGACTCATGGCCTATACCGCCGGTCTGACCTATGCCGCGAAACAGGAGGCCTATGACCGGCTCGAAAGCGCCTGGCCCCTGGCCATCCTGGCCGTTCCCCTGCTCTACGCACTGGTCGGGACCGGGGGCGACCCGCTGGCGCTGACGATCTGGGCGGGGCTGCTGGCCGTGGTCCTGCTGGCGCTGCGCCGCCTCTTTCGCCGCGACAAGGGCGATGTGCCCAGGGCCGTCGTGACCCTGATCGCGGCAATGGCGCTTTACGATGCGGTGCTGATCGCAGGCGCGGGCCAGACGCTTCTGGTTTTTCCGGCACTTGCCGGGTTCGGCCTGACGCTGCTTCTACAGCGGCTGGTGTCGGGGACCTGACATCGCTCAGGAAAAGACGTGGTCCAGCACCAGCTGCTTGAAGGCCGCCGCCGCCAGCGGACCCTCCTGCAGGAGCCCTGGCTCCGATGAGATCACCAATGGCCCATCCTCCGGATCCTCCGTGACCCGACCATGGGTGCCTTTCACCAGCCTCGTGTCCTTGAGTGAGATCACATCCAGCAATTGCCGCTGCCCCAGCTTGCGCTTGGCCAGTTTCCAGGCGGTTTGCACCCTGGGCATGCGCATCCCGGGATCAACGAACAGCTCGACCGGGTCGTAGCCGGGCTTGCGGTGAATATCGACGGTACGGGCGAAATCCGGTGCCTTGGCGTCGTCGAGCCAGTAGTAGTAGCTGAACCAGCGATCCGCCTCGCTGACCGCCACCAAATCGCCCGAGCGGGGATGCGCGAGCCCATTGGCGCGTTTGCCTTCTTCGTTCCACACGCTTTCGACGCCGTCCAGTCCGGCCACCAGGGCCTGAACCTCGTCGATGCGATCGGCGTCCCTCACATAGACATGCGCGATCTGATGGTCGGCGACGGCAAAGGCCGCCGAGGCGCCCGCATCCAGGATCTCCCGCCCGAATTCCTCGGCCCGGACCGCCAGCAGGCCAGCCTGCCTCAAGGCGCGGTTGATATGCACCGCATCGCGGGCGGGCGTGATGCCATATTCCGAGACGACGACCACCCGCCGTCCGGTCTCTTCGGCGAAGGCCAGCAACTCGCCGCAAAGTGAGTCGACCTCACGCAAATCCTGCTGCAGGCGCGGGTTGTCGAGATCGGGACCAAGGCGCTGAAGATTGTAGTCGAGATGCGGAAGATAGGTCAGCGTCAAGGTCGGATCACGGGTTTCCATGACATGCAGCGTCGCCTTGGCGATCCATTCCGACGAGGCGATGTCGGCCATTGGCCCCCAGAACCGGAACAACGGGAATCGCCCGAACCGGGTGTCCAGTTCATCGTGCAACTCGGGTGGAAAAGCATAGTGATCGGGGATCTTGCGGCCGTCGGCGGGATACATCGGCCGCGGCGTCGCGGACCAATCGACGGTGGCATACATGTTGTACCACCAGAACATCTTGGCACAGGTGAAATCGGAGATGCGGGTACGGCCAGCTTCCCAGATCTTTTCCCCCGCGACCAGCCGGTTCGGCTGGCGCCAGAGCAGCACTTCAGAGAGGTCTTTGAAATACCAGCCATTGGCCACCGCTCCGTGCCCGGAGGGCGGCAATCCCGTCAGCAGGGTCGATTGCACCGTACAAGTGACCGCGGGTGTTACCGTGCGCATCGGACGCAGGCCGCCGCCGTCAGCCAGTTCGCGAAGATGCGGCGTGTGCCGGCCGATGAGCTTGGGGCTCAAGCCGACAACCAGAATCACGAGTGTCTTTTTCATCGATCGGATCGTCGGAAAATCGTCTTTGCATTGCAAGGGATTTAACTTGGCGGCGGTGGGGCTCTCTCCTAGACTGGCCCCATTCGGGAGAGGGGTTTTATGACATCGCCTAAGGATTTGCTTTGGCACTGGGTGCTGGATCGGGCCGGATCGCAGGCCGATTGGGTGGCACGAAGCCTTTCCATCATCGCCAAATCCGAGCGAGAGCGCGATCTCTATATCTTCATGGGGCTGGCGCCGCGCCGGCTGGGCAAAGCCGATCTCGCCCTCGACGCCGCCGACCTTGCCGCCGCGGATGCGGCCCACCCGGGATGGCGGCCGTCTGGGTGGAGTATCGACGGCGCGGCCCGTGTCCTGGCCGTTCTGTGCTGCCCGCCCGCACGCCCCTTCCGTGACCGGTTCAAGGATCTCAGGCGCACGGCGGATGTGGCCGAACTGATCGCGCTTTACCGCGGCCTTCCGCTTTACCCGGAGCCGAAGAGCCTGGATTTCGAAGTGGGCGAGGGCCTGCGCTCGAACATCAAGGCGGTGTTCGAAGCCATTGCCCATGACAACCCGTATCCGCGGGATCATTTCGACGATCATCGCTGGAATCACATGATCCTCAAGGCGCTCTTCGTTGACAGCCGCCTGACCCCGATTCGCGGACTTCAGGAACGGGCCAACCGCGAATTGGCGCGCATCCTCGTAGATTATGCCCAGGAACGCATCGCCGCGGGGCGCCCGGTGCCCGAAGATCTCTGGATACCGCTGCGATCCTTCCGCGACGACCCCGATGTCGCGGCGCAATTCGATCAAGCGGCGGCGCGCGGCGATCTGAAGGAGGAGGTTCTGCCATGATGCTGATCGACCCGCATGCCCACATGATCTCGCGCACCACGGACGATTACCAGGCGATGGCGGACGCCGGCGTCGTCGCGTTGATCGAGCCGGCCTTCTGGGTCGGGCAACCGCGGACCTTCGTGGGCACTTACGTGGACTACCTGTCTTCCATCGTCGGCTGGGAGCGCTTTCGCGCCGGACAGTTCGGCATTCGCCATTATTGCACGGTCGGACTGAACTCCAAGGAAGCCAATAACGGGGAACTCGCCGAGGGCGTCATGGACTGGCTGCCCCGTTTCGCGTTGAAGGAGGGCGTCGTGGCTATCGGAGAGATTGGTTATGACGAACAGACGCCCTTGGAGGACAAGTATTTCCGGCTGCAACTCGAACTCGCCAAGGAGCTAAACCTGCCGGTGATGATCCATACCCCCCACCGCGGCAAGAAACGCGGCACCTCGAGGTCGATGGATGTCTGCGAAGAGCACGGGATCGACCCCGGCATGGTGATCGTGGACCACAATAACGAGGAAACTGTCGCGGAGACGCTGCAACGCGGGTTCTGGGCCGGGTTCTCGATCTATCCTTCCACCAAGATGGGGAATGCGCGCATGGTCGAAATTCTCCGCCAATACGGTGGCGAGCGCATCATCGTCGACAGCGCTTGCGACTGGGGCATTTCCGACTGTCTCGGGGTGGCGAAAACCGCCCGGCTGGCACTGGACCGGGGCATACCGCGTGAAACGGTGCACAGGGTCTGCTATCAGAACGCGCTGGATGCCTATGGCCAGTCGGGGCAGATGAAAGAGGAGGATTGGCTGCGCCCGCCCGCGATCGACCAGCGTACGCTGTTCGAGGGCAATTCCATCCTGCGCGGCGGCCGTGAGCCCCATATCGAATCGCCTGAAGAGCGGCGGTACAGGAATCTGCTGATCGAATAGGCTGATCCGCACGGCGCATCAGACAGAAGCGCGCCTCACCTCGACCCCTCGAACGGTCACCAACCACGCGCGGCGGATGTCGTGTTGATTTCCGTCGGGAAATTTTCACCGAGACGTGACCCATGTTCGATCTTCCCCGGCTGGAGCACCGGGGATCAACGGAGTGATCGGCATGGGACACGCCTCGGGGACGGTTCTTCCCTCCAAGGGGTGGACGCATCAGCTGGTCCGAAGGGTTTGCGAGATCAGAGCGGCGAAAGGTAAGGATAGGGGGCCGGAACGAAGCGATATCCGGACCCGGCCGCCTCGACATACCCGATGCCGGGGAAGCCGATATGCGTGCCGGCAACCATGAGCCCGTCGGTACTGACCATGTCGAACACGCGGGTTCGTGTCGCGCGTGCCGCGTCCGGATCGGTGTCGAAGGCAATCGTGACGCCGGGGTCGGCAAACTGGACCGGCCCGACATGGATGATGTCGCCCCAGAGAAGCAGCTGCGCCCCCTCCGACTCCATCCGAATGCCCATATGCCCGGGCGTGTGGCCGGGCAGCGGGACGGCGGTCAGCCCTTCACCCAGGTCCGCTTCGCCGCTGATCCCCTTGATCCGCTCTCCAAAGGCCGCGACCGTTCCGGCGGCCAGATCGAAGAACGGCTGAAAGGGTTCAGGTGCCTGGGCCTTCATCTCGGCCGAGGTCCAGAAGGCGCGATCCACCTCGGATACCACCAGTGTCGCGGCCGAGAACGGCGTGGCTCCGTTCACGAAAGCGCCTCCGATGTGGTCGGGATGCAGATGCGTGGCAATCAGCGTGTCGATACTCTCGGGCGTCACGCCCAGGATGTCGAGCTGATCCTTGAGCCGACCGAGGCTCGGACCCATGACGCTGCCCGCGCCGGCATCGACGAGGATGCGGCGCGTCGGCGTCTCGATCAGATAGACATTGACGCCCGTGGGATGGGCGGTCCCGTCGATCCGGGCCGCGGCCAGCCGTTCCGCAAAGACTTCGGGCGTGGTCCCTTGCATCGTCTCGGCCTCGATCGGCAGGAAACCGTCGGACATGGCCGTGACGCTGAGCGCCCCAATGCGGTAGCGCTCGACCGCGGGCAGGCTGCTGCGGGTTTGGGCCTCGGCGGGCCGAACCGTCAGGCCCACAAGGGCGGGGGCGGCCAGGGGGCCAAGGACGGCGCCGGTCAATAGGGTGCGGCGGTTCATCATGGGGTATCTCCGATATGGGTGCGCAAAGGCGGAAAGGATGCAGACCCATGGTGCCTTATATGATCGGTGTCCCGCAACCGCCGTTTTCGTGTCGCCGACGGTGCGGGGGAGTTTGCGCGCGACGGCGATCATGCGATGCACCATCGCGATGGCCGCGATCAGGGGGCTCGTTCAGAACGCGGGGCAGGGACATGCAGGCTCTCGGCGTCTCGTCTTTGACGGTGATGCTTCCGCTTCCCGATCTGGAGCGCCAGTTGGAGCTTGAGGTTTCATTCGAAACCTTCATGCACGATCCGACAGCCGCCCGATCGGCAAAACATCCGCGACCGTCTGCACCGGTTTCTAAGGCGAAGCCCACCAGGCGCGGCGCGATCGAGGATGCGCCGACGTCGCATCGGCAACAACGATCGTGGCTGCTTGATCGAACGGCGCGATCCGAAGGCTTGGCTAGCTGTGGAAACCCGGCGGACTTTCCTCACCTCGGCGACGATCATCCCATAACCGTGTTTCTATGGTGTTGTTGCCGTGGCGATTGTCGTAGATGGTTAGGGCATGGAAAATGTTTCGCAATCAAGAGATCGCCTGCAGGCGCCGGTCGGGCCGGTTACAAACCTGGATTGCGACCTCATCGGACCGACGCAAGACCCTATGAAAATCCCGACCGTAAGCCCGCCAGGCGCGCATTGCCCGGTGATTTGCGAATATCCTCGACAGCGTATCGAAGCGCGCGCGCGCGGGTATGAATTGAAAGACCTCGATCACGTTCGACCTTCGATGACCTCGCCCGGCTCTTACGATCGGAAGCATATTGAGCGGATCGGGCGCCTCGGGAACTGCATCGACCGGTCCTGGGATACTGGAATTGGCCCGCAAATCGGACGAATATGCCGTGGTCGATCATATCACCGACCGCACCATGGCGATGGCACGGAGGCCGAGACGATTGCCGTTGCCTCAAGAAGGACCATAAGGGAGACCGGAAATGACAGTCTTTAGGATGATGATGGCCGGGAGCGCGATTGCGTTGATGGCGACCGCGGTCAGCGCGAGAGACGACATAACAGTCGCAATTCAGCTTGAGCCACCCAATCTGGATCCCACGGGCGGTGCGGCACAGGCCATCGACTCGGTTCTCTATTCGAACGTTTTCGAAGGGTTGACCCGCTTCATGGCGGATGGTTCGATCGTTCCTGGTTTGGCGGAAAGTTGGACGGTCAGCGAAGACGGCCTGACTTATACTTTCACGCTTCGCGATGGTGTCACGTTCCACGATGGAACGACGATGGATGCGGATGACGTGAAGTTCAGTCTGGATCGTATCGACGCGGAAGACAGTTCCAACGCGCAAAAAGCCCTCTATGCCGGGATTGCAGATGTAACCGTCATTGATCCACGAACCGTCCGACTGACGTTGGATCGGCCGAATGGCATGATATTGTTTAATCTGGCCTGGGGCGATGCGGTCATTGTCGCGCCGGAGTCAATCGCGGACATCGCGAAAAACCCCATTGGAACCGGACCTTTCAAATTTGACGATTGGGTGCAAGGCGACCGAATCGAACTGTCGGCCTATGATGGATATTGGGGGGCGAAACCGGCGCTGACCGAAGCCACGTTCCGCTTCATCAGCGATCCAACCGCGGCCTTCGCAGCCGTAATGGCCGAGGATGTCGACGCGTTTGTGGCGTTCCCCGCCCCGGAAAACCTGCCGCAGTTTGAAGCGGATCCGCGATTTCAGGTGTTGAACGGCAACACCGAAGGCGAGACGATCCTTGCGATCAACAATAAAATGCCGCCCTTCGATGATGTTCGCGTACGAAAGGCCATAGCGCATGCCATCGACCGTCAAGCGATCATCGATGGGGCGATGTTCGGTTTGGGGACACCGATTGGTACGCATTTCGCACCTCACAATCCTGACTATGTCGATCTGACCGGGAACTCTCGGTATGACCCCGAACTGGCGCGGTCTTTGTTGGCTGAGGCCGGCCATGCCGATGGTTTCACGACAATTCTGAAATTGCCGCCGCCATCCTATGCGCGCCGCGGTGGAGAGATCGTCGCGGCCCAGCTTCGGGCGGTTGGCATTGAGACGAAGATCACAAATCTCGAATGGGCACAGTGGTTGGAAGAGGTCTTTCGCGGAAAAGACTATGGCCTGACGATCGTCAGCCATACGGAACCTATGGACATCGGCATCTATGCAAATCCAGACTTTTATTTCCAATACGAAAGCTCGGAATTCCAGGCTCTGATGGAGGAACTGAATGACACCACGGATCCTGCGGAGCGTTCTGCATTGCTGGCGAAGGCGCAGACCATAATCTCTGAAGACTACGTGAACGGATATTTGTTCGAACTGGCTGTTTCGACGGTTGCCAAACGGGGGCTGCAAGGTCTTTGGCGCAATCAGCCCACGGCCGCCGTTGACCTGACCGGCGTAAGTTGGACTGAAT
>JBCCVK010000034.1:0-11524 GCA_039195495.1 Pseudomonadota bacterium | reverse complement strand
GAGCCAGCTGATGCTGTCTATTCGCGAGGTTCGGCAGACGGCGAATCCCGATCTCCGAATTGAAGGTGTCGTTCTAACCATGTTTGACGGTCGCAACAACCTGGCTCAGCAAGTGGAGGACGATGCGCGGGAAAATCTCGGCGATTTGGTTTTTCAGACCAAAATCCCCCGTAACGTGCGACTGAGCGAGGCGCCGTCTTACGCCATACCGGTTCTTCAGTACGATCCCGCATCGCGCGGAGCGGTTGCGTACAAATCGCTGGCCACGGAGATCGTCAGGCGCAATGGCTTCGGTCGAGATGATGGAGGTGAAGGTGACGGACGCTAAGGAAAGACGTGGTCTCGGACGTGGATTGTCGGCCTTGATGGCGGATACGAAAGCCTCTGCCTTGATTGGAACGCCATCCCGCGCTGGTGATCAGACCGCACCGGTGGAGCGGTTGTCGCCCAGTCCAAGCCAGCCTCGCCGGCGGTTTGACGAGCAGGATCTCGAGGAGCTGGCGAATTCCATCCGTGAAAAGGGCATCATTCAGCCCTTGATCGTTCGTGCGAACCCGCGAGAGCCCGGCGCTTATGAAATCGTTGCCGGAGAGCGTCGCTGGCGCGCGGCGCAGCGCGCGCAGCTGCATGAAGTTCCAATTCTCGTGCGCGATCTCGACGACGCCGAAGTGCTCGAACTTGCGATCATCGAGAATATCCAGCGGACCGATCTGAATCCGGTGGAAGAGGCGATGGGATTTCAGCAGCTCATGACGCGTTTTGGCCATACGCAAGAAAAGCTGGCCGAAGCGCTTGGCAAGAGCCGAAGTCACATCGCCAATCTCTTGCGGCTTCTGCAATTGCCGGAAGATGTTTTAAATCACTTGCGAGAGGGGCGCTTGAGCGCGGGCCATGCGCGCGCCCTCATCCCCACGGACGATCCGTCGACGCTGGCCGGGAAGATCATTGACGATGGTTTGTCCGTCCGGGCGACCGAAAAACTCGTGAAGACGCTTGAAAGGCGGCCGGGAAGGCCGTCTGCACCAAAACCTGAAAAAGACGCCGACACCCGTGCGCTGGAGCGGGATTTGTCGGCGAATTTGGGTCTCAAGGTCGTTTTGGATCATAAGCCGGACCAGGAAACCGGCACGATGCTAATCCGTTACGAGTCGCTGAATCAACTCGACATGCTTTGCCAGATGCTCAGTGCTCCCCCATCTGGATGATGGCTGCCGATGGTCTTCAAGCGATCATCAGCTCTCTAAGGATGCCGTTCAGAACGGGCCTGCCTTGCGTCGTCGCCTTCAGGCGCGCGCGATCGTTTGAAAGCGATACCAGCCCTTTTTCCTCCAGGTGATCGATCGTGCTGAAATCGATCAGATTGGCATCGAGTTTTTCCAACCGCTTCAAATCCGTACCTTCCCGCAGGCGCAACGACATCATCAGATATTCTTTCGCCTGTTCGCGCGGCGGAAGCCGTTTTTGCACTGATCGAGCCATTCCATCTCTTTCCACTGCGCTCAGCCATCTTTCGGGTGCCCGATAGGTTTCGACCGCCCAGCGGGCGTTTCCGTCGGTAATTCGTCCATGCGCGCCGGGGCCGACACCCAGATAATCGCCACATCGCCAGTAGATCAGGTTATGCTGCGATTCCCGTCCCGATCTGGCATGATTGGAAATCTCATATCCTTTGAAACCGGCCGCATCACAAATCTCTTGCGTGATCAGATACATGTCCGCCGCAAGCGCGTCGTCCGGCAAACCATGGAGTTTTCCGGCCGCGTGTCGGTCTGCGAAAACGGTGTTTTCCTCAATCGTCAGCTGATAGAGCGAAAGATGGTCGATCGCAAGGTTCAGAGCCTGTTTCAGCTCATCCTCCCAGGCCGACAGGTTTTGATTCTGGCGCCCGTAAATCAGATCGAAACTCACGCGGTCGAAAACGCTTCGGGCGATGTCGAATGCCGTTCGGGCCTCGGTAACCGAATGCAGACGGCCCAGTTTTTTCAGATCCGCATCGTTCAATGCCTGGATTCCCATCGAAATGCGATTGACGCCGGCATCGCGATACCCGGCGAAGCGACCCGCCTCGACCGAGGAGGGATTCGCCTCAAGCGTGATCTCAAGCGATCCGTCGACGCGCCATATGTCGCGCACCTTATCCAAAATCGCCCAGACCAGTTCCGGTTCCATAAGGCTTGGTGTCCCACCACCGAAGAATACCGTGTTCAACACGCGCGCATCTGTGCCCTGAGATGCGTGATCCAACTCGTCGAGAAAGGCCCTTTTCAAACGTGTCTGATCGATCCCGGTTGCGACATGGCTGTTAAAGTCGCAATAGGGGCACTTGGTTTGACAGAAAGGCCAATGCAGATAAAGGCCGAAACCGGCATTGTGCCAGTCAGTCATATCCGGGGCCTTGAAAGCGGTGACGTCGATGGTGACCGGTGGTGTTTCCAGTCCGGCGAGATCGGCGGTCGCCATCGTGGCGGCAGGCCGGATCTCTCCCGAATATCGCTTCGTAAGCGGCGGATGCCGCGCAACCTGGCATTGCGCCGATCGGAATGAAAACGCGGTCCGTCATGAGCGGTTCCGAAAACAGGAATCGACGAGTTTTCCGAACGCGTCGGCACGATGACTGATCTCGTTCTTCCGCCATCGGTCCATTTCTCCCAGCGTGACGTCGTAACCGTCGGGTTGAAAGATCGGGTCGTAACCATGTCCTTTCGTACCCCGCATCGGCCAGACGATCCGCCCTTCGATCTTGCCGTCGAAAACTTCGGTATGCCCGTCGGGCCAGGCCAGCGCCAATGCGCAACGAAACCGGCCCGTACGCGGAAAAGGCGCGTCGATCGCCTCCAGCTCCTCCCAGGTCCTGGTCATCGCCATCCTGAAATCACGGCCATTACCGGTTTCCGCCCAGTCGGCGGTGTGAACGCCCGGCGCGCCGCGCAATGCATCCACCTCGATACCGCTGTCGTCGGACAGGGCGATCATGTTCGCTGCCGTTGCCGCGGCGCGGGCTTTGATCTTGGCGTTCCCCGCAAATGTGGTTGCGGTCTCTTCGGGCGGGTCCAGACCCAGATCGCCGGCCGAGACCGTCTCGACCGCGAAAGGCGCCATCAATCGGGCGATCTCCTCCATCTTGCCCCTGTTGTGAGTCGCGATCAGCAATGTCGTTCCCTTGAATCCACGTTTCATGACATGGCCGTTTTTTGCGCGGCCATCAGTTCGGCCACACCCTTTTCAGCCAGATCCATCAATTCGTTGAATTGACTCCGGCTGAAGGTCGCGCCCTCGGCCGTACCTTGAATCTCGATCAGACGCCCGGCATCGGTCATCACGAAATTCGCGTCCATTCCGGCCTCGCTGTCTTCGGCGTAATCCAGATCCAGCACGCTCTGTCCCGCATAGATGCCGCAACTGACCGCTGCCACATGACCGATGATCGGATCGCTGGAAATGTCGCCTGATTTCATCAACGCGTCGATCGCCAGCGACAGCGCCACCCATCCACCGGTGATCGCGGCACAGCGCGTTCCACCATCGGCTTGAAGCACGTCGCAATCGACGACGATCTGTCGTTCGCCGAGCACCACGCGATCGATGCCGGCGCGCAGGGCCCGCCCGATCAGGCGCTGTATTTCCTGTGTGCGCCCGGATTGTCTTCCATGCACCGCTTCACGACGCGTCCGGGTGTGGGTGGCGCGTGGCAACATGCCATATTCGGCCGTTACCCAGCCCAGTCCGGTATTTTTCAAAAACGGCGGTATGCGATCTTCCAGCGAGGCGGTGCACAGCACATGGGTCTCGCCGCATTTGATCAAACAGGATCCTTCTGCGTGTTTGACGGGTCCGATTTCGATCGAAATCGAACGCATCTCGTCTGTATTCCGGCCGGAGGGGCGCATGGCACATATCCTTGTGATGGCATGCGGCCAGATAGAGCCGTGACCAAGTCCATGGCAACCCCCCGATTGACGTCGTGCCGCATTCCCCTTTAATAATCCCGTCTCGCGGACTGCATATGAGATGACCGAACAAAGTGATATCCTTGAACAGATGAACGACCGTTCACGCGAGGTGTTTCGCCGCGTGGTCGAAGGTTATCTTGCCGATGGCGAACCCGTGGGGTCACGAACGTTGACCCGAACGTTGAGCGAAAAGATCAGTGCGGCCACCATCCGCAACGTGATGCAGGATCTGGAGTATCTTGGATTGCTGGACAGTCCCCATGCTTCAGCCGGCCGGGTGCCCACGCAGCTGGGTCTGCGGATGTTCGTGGATGGTTTGCTGGAAATGACCGAGCTTGACCGAACCGACCGCGAGAGGCTGAACGCGACGCTGGACCAGGAAGAACAGGATGTGAGTTCGCTGCTCAGTTCCGTGGGCGCGGCCCTGTCGGGAGTGACGCAAGGCGCCTCCTTGGTTCTGGCGCCCAAACACGAGGCCCCGGTCAAACATATCGAATTCATCAGCCTGGCGCCCGATCGTGCCCTGGCGGTGTTGGTCTTCGCCGACAGTCATGTGGAAAACAGGGTTTTCAAGCCACCCCTGGGGCAAACGCCCTCTTCCATGCGCGAAGCGGCGAATTTCCTCAATACTCTGGCCGAAGGGCGCACCCTGAGCGAGCTCAGCCGTTTGATTCGCGCTGAAATCCGCGTTCGCCGGCAACAGCTTGATCAGTTGGCCCGCGAGATGATGGAAAGCGGGCTGGCCCTTTGGGAGAACGAGGGGGAGCGTCACGAACGCCTGATCGTCCGGGGGCGGGCGAATCTTCTGGCCGATCAAGCGGTCACCGAAGATCTGGAACGCATCAAGACCCTCTTCGACGATCTGGAACGCAAACGGGACATCGCCGAATTCATCGATCTGACCGAACATGGCGAGGGCGTGCGTATTTTTATCGGTTCGGAGAACAAGCTTTTTTCACTTTCGGGTTCCTCTTTGGTGATCAGTCCGTATATGAACGTTGATCGGAAGATCATCGGTGCGGTCGGGGTGATTGGTCCCACGCGGTTAAATTATGGCCGGATCGTGCCGATCGTGAGTTATACAGCGCAACTGCTCGGTAAATTGATTGCCGACCGGGGATAGAGGGAGCAATGGGAGAGCCCAAGACGAACGACACGACATTCGATGTCGAAAAAGATGGCGATGCGGAATTGGTCGACATCGCCGCGCCCGAGGCCGATGACGAGAAACCGTCCGAGGATGCGAGCGGACTGATCGCCGAGCGGGACGAACTGCGCGAGCGTTTGGTGCGTGCGTTGGCCGATTCGGAAAACATCCGCAAACGGGCGGAGCGCGACCGCCGTGAAGCCGAGCAATATGGCGGCTCGAAACTCGCACGCGATTTGCTGCCGGTCTTCGACAATCTGAACCGGGCGCTCGACGCCGCGGGTGAAGAGGAACGCAAAGCGGCCGGCGCGGTGATCGAAGGGATCGAACTGACCCTGCGCGAACTTTTGAGCGTGTTCGGCAAGCACGGCGTCACGGCCGTGGCCCCCGAGATCGGCGACAGATTCGACCCCCAACTTCATCAGGCCATGTTCGAGGCGCCCGTTCCGAACACCAAGGCCGGTGATGTCATCCAGGTGGTGAGCCGGGGTTTCTCTTTGCATGGGCGTTTGTTGCGTCCGGCACAGGTCGGCGTCTCGTCGACGGCCCCTTGACACATCCCGCTCCGGACCGGGACCGGGGCGGATTGACTCATCCCGATCGCAGAGTCTTCAATTCGTAGATCAGCGACAATGCCTCCATCGGAGTCAGTGTATCGGGCATGATTGCCTCCAGCCGTTCTTCCACTTTCGACGTTTTGACGACCGGCGCTGGCGCGGTCGAAAACAACGGCAGATCATCGATCAGTATCTCTTTTTGACGTCCTCCCTCGCGCCCGCCTTTTTCCAAAGCTTCCAAAACCATGCGCGCCCGGGCAACCACGGCCTCGGGCAGACCGGCCAGCCTGGCCACCTGCACCCCGTAAGACCGGTCGGCCGCGCCTTTGCGCACCTCGTGCAGAAAGATCACGTCGCCTTCCCATTCCTTGACCGTCACCGTGGCGTTCGATGCGTTGGATAACTTGTTCGCAAGGGCGGTCATCTCGTGGTAATGCGTCGCGAACAGGGTCCGTGCCTTGTTCACGTCGTGCAGATGTTCCAGCGTCGCCCAGGCGATGCTGAGGCCGTCATAGGTCGAGGTTCCGCGTCCGATCTCGTCCAGGATCACTAATGCGCGATCGTCCGCCTGATTCAGGATTGCCGCTGTCTCGACCATCTCGACCATGAATGTCGACCGGCCGCGGGCCAGATCGTCCGAGGCGCCCACCCGGCTGAAGAGCTGTGAAATCAATCCGATATGTGCCGAAGCCGCAGGCACGAACGCGCCCGCCTGCGCCAACAGGCCGATCAATGCGTTCTGGCGCAGAAAGGTCGACTTACCCGCCATGTTCGGCCCCGTCAACAGCCAGACATATGCCCCTTCCACCCCGTCGCACAAGTCGCAATCGTTGGCGATGAAAGGTGCTCCATCCCGCATCTTGAGCGCTTTTTCCACGACCGGATGACGCCCGCGTTCCACTTGAAACGCGCGGCTTTCACTCACCCGCGGACGGGTCCAGTCCAGATCGGTGGCCAGATCGGCCAAAGCGGCGTTCAGATCCAGTTCGGCCAGCGCCCGGGCCAGGCTGGCCAGACGATCCGCTTGCTCCAGAACCTGGGCAACGAGGGTCTCGAACAGAGCCTTCTCGATTTCCATGGCGCGGCCGGCGGCGTTGAGAATCTTCGTCTCCATCTCCGACAACGCGACCGTGGTGAAGCGCACGGCATTCGCGGTCGTCTGCCGGTGTATGAATGTTTCCGACAGCGGCGCCGACAGCATCTTTTCACCGTGGATCGCGGTCGTTTCGATAAAATAGCCCAATACGTTGTTGTGTTTGATCTTCAGCGAACCGATTCGCGTCCGCGTGGCATATTCCGTCTGCATCTTGGCGATCACATCACGGCCCTCGTCCCGGAGGGTTCGCGTCGTGTCCAGATCCTTGCAATGACCGGCGGCGATGAATCCGCCGTCGCGCGCCAGGGGCGGCGGTTCGGCGACCAGGGCCGTTTGCAGTTTCTCGAGCAAGAGGTCATGACCTTCCAGGGCCGTCAGAGCATCCATCAGGATGCCGGTCCCGACCGTTGGAAACAGCACGCGGATATCCGCCGCCCGTTCCAACGCGGTTCGAATCGCCGCCAGGTCGCGCGGTCCGCCCCGATCCAGCGCCAATCGCGAAAGGGCCCGGTCCAGATCGGGTGTCTTGCGCAGCAGATCACGCAATGCGCGCCGGGGCGCGCCCTTGTCGGCGAATGTTTCGACGGCGTCATGCCGTGCCAGAACCGTCTCCAGATCGAGCGACGGACTTGAGATCCGGCGTTCCAGCAGCCGCGCCCCGCCCGGCGTCAATGTCCGGTCGATCGCGTCCAGCAGCGATCCCGTCCTATCCCCTGACAGGCTGCGCGTCAGTTCGAGATTCCGCCGCGTCGCCGCGTCGATCTGCATGATCCGGCTTGGCAGCTCCTTCTTTGGCAGGCGCATCAACGGCAGTTTGCCCTTTTGCGTGAGATCCAGGTATTCGACGAGTCCACCCATCGCGCCCAGCTCGGCGCGCGAAAATCGTCCCACACCCTCCAGCGTGCCCAGTCTGAAGAGGGACAACAATCGCCTTTCGGCAGAGCTGCTGTCGAAGCTCGCCCGCGCCAGCGGCGTATAGGCGGCCCCGCTGTCCTCGATCAGGTCACGAAGCGTCGCATCATCATCGCCGATCAATATCTCTTTCACCGCCAGCCGCGCCAATTCCGGTCCCAGCCGCACCAATGGGCAGGGCATCACCCGGAATTCGCCGGTGGAAATGTCCGCCCAGGCCAGTGCCCCCTCATTGCGCACCTCGTTGAAAGCGGCCAGGAAATTGTGACGACGCGCGTCCAAAAGCGAGTCCTCGGTCAGCGTGCCGGGTGTCACCACGCGCACGACCTCGCGTCGCACCACCGATTTAGACCCTCTTTTCCGCGCCTCTGCGGGATCTTCGGTCTGTTCACAAACGGCCACGCGAAATCCCTTGCGGATAAGGGTCAGAAGATAGCCCTCGGCCGAATGCACCGGCACCCCGCACATGGGAACGTCTTTGCCAAGATGCCGGCCACGCTTGGTCAGCGCGATATCCAGAGCCTCGGCCGCCGCAACCGCATCCTCGAAGAACATCTCGTAAAAGTCGCCCATGCGATAGAAAAGCAAGGCATCGCGATGCTCTTTCTTGATCTCGAAATATTGCGCCATCATCGGCGTTGCGGATGTGGAAACGACTGCCACGAAAAGTCCTTTCGTCTTCGGTGGACCCTACTGATGCGAGGTCGCGGGGAAAAGCGGCAAATCGGTCTTTGGTTGGCGACGTCGATATGGAATTGTTAAGACATGTGGGGCTGCAGGAGGAGGCAGCGCGAAAATGGCACCAAGAACTAAATTCACCCGGGAAGAAGCGCTGTCCTATCATCTTGATCCGACACCCGGAAAACTAGAGATTTCGGCTTCGACCGCGATGACCACTCAGCGGGATCTGAGTCTGGCCTATTCCCCTGGCGTGGCGGTTCCCTGCGAGGAGATCGCCCAAAGACCCGAACTGGCTTACGATTACACCACCAAGGGCAATCTTGTCGCCGTGATTTCAAACGGTACGGCGGTTTTGGGTCTTGGCAATCTGGGTGCGCTGGCCTCGAAACCGGTGATGGAAGGTAAGGCGGTTCTGTTTAAACGCTTTGCCGATGTGAATTCCATCGATATCGAACTGGACACCGGCGATGTCGATGCTTTCGTGAACGCGGTCAGGCTGATGGGTCCGTCTTTCGGTGGCATCAATCTTGAGGATATCAGGGCGCCGGAATGCTTCATGATCGAACAGCGTCTGAAAGACGAGATGGACATTCCGGTCTTTCACGACGATCAGCATGGCACTGCCGTGATCTGCGCCGCGGGGCTCATCAATGCGTTGCATCTGTCGGGAAAGAGGATCGAGGACGCCAAAATCGTGCTGAACGGTGCGGGCGCCGCCGGCATCGCCTGTATCGAACTGCTCAAGGTGATGGGCGCCGAGCATGACAATTGCATCGTGTGCGATACCAAGGGCGTGATTTACAAGGGCCGCGTCGAAGGAATGAACCAGTGGAAATCGGCCCACGCCGCCAGGACCGACGCACGTTCCCTGAAAGAGGCGATGCACGATGCCGATGTATTCCTGGGCGTTTCGGTCAAGGGTGCGGTGACATCCGAGATGCTTCGCAGCATGGCCGAGAACCCGGTGATTTTCGCCATGGCGAATCCGGACCCGGAGATCACCCCCGAGAAAGCGCACGAAGTGCGCGCCGATGCGATCGTGGCGACGGGCCGCAGCGATTACCCCAATCAGGTTAACAACGTTCTCGGGTTTCCCTACCTCTTTCGTGGTGCACTGGATATTCACGCCCGCGCGATCAATGACGCGATGAAACTGGCCTGCGCGCGGGCGCTGGCGGAACTGGCGCGCGAAGACGTGCCGGACGAGGTCGCAATGGCCTATGGTCAGAAACTGACCTTTGGACGGGATTACATCATTCCGACCCCGTTCGATCCACGCCTGATTCACCGTATTCCGCCCGCCGTCGCCAGGGCCGGCATGGACACGGGGGTTGCCCGCCGGCCGATCGCCGACATGGACGCCTATGCTCTTGATCTCAAGAGCCGGATGGATCCCACCGCCTCGATCTTGCAGAGTATCCACGCCCGCGCCCGGAAGGCGCAGGCATGTATGATTTTCGCTGAAGGAGATGATCTGCGCGTGCTGCGCGCCGCCGTCACCTATCAGCGTTCGGGCATGGGCAAGGCCCTGGTCGTGGGGCGAAAACGGGACGTGAAGACCAAGCTCGAAGGGGCTGGTCTCGCCGACGCCGTGCACGAGTTGAAAGTGGTCAACGCGGCCAATATAGAACATCTTGAGGCGTATAAGACCTATCTCTACTCCCGCTTGCAAAGGGACGGCTTCGACGTTCAAGACATCCACCGTCTGGCTGCCCGCGACCGCCATGTCTTCGCCGCGCTGATGCTGGCCCACGATCATGGCGATGGTCTGATCACCGGTGCCACCCGCAAATCCGCCTATATACTGGACCTGATCGGTCATGTCTTCGACGTCGCACCGGCTGACGGCGCCATCGGGATCACCACGGTGCTGGTGAAGGGCCGGATCGTGCTGATCGCCGATACGTTGGTCCATGAATGGCCCAATGAATACGATCTTGCCGAGATCGCCGTCAAATCCGCCAGGATTGCCCGGGGAATGGGGTTGGAGCCACGTGTGGCCTTCGCCAGTTTTTCGAATTTCGGGTATCCCAGATCCGAACGCGCGACCAAGATGCGGCTTGCCCCCAAGGTCCTCGACCAGCGGCGGGTCGACTTCGAGTATGATGGCGAAATGACGGTGGATGTGGCACTGAATACGGAGATCCAGAAGCAGTATCCATTTTGCCGCCTGTCCGGCCCAGCCAATATCTTGGTGGTGCCGGCGCGGCACTCGGCCTCGATTTCGATCAAGCTGATGCAGGAAATGGCTGGCGCCACGGTGATCGGTCCGATCTTGACCGGCGTCAAGAAACCGATTCAGATCTGCTCGACCGTTTCGACCGTGAACGACATTCTCAACATGGCCGCCATCGCTGCGGCGAAGGTGGGATGACCTCCGATGGCCGTCTATTGTCTTGGATCCATCAATATAGATCATTTCTATCGACTGGCGCACCTGCCCGCGCCAGGCGAGACGCTGGCGGCGGCGGCCCGCACCGTCGGTCTGGGCGGCAAAGGCGCGAATCAATCGGTCGCGGCGGCCTGTGCCGGAGCCGAGGTTTTTCATATCGGAGCGATCGGTGCCGATGGATGCTGGGTGCGAGACCGCATCGCATCCTACGGAATACGAACCGATTTCATCGCAGAGGTGGACGGTCCGACGGGCCATGCCATAATTCTCGTCGACCCCGCCGGAGAGAATTCCATCGTGATCCTGTCGGGCGCGAATATCCGGATCGGTATCGATATGGTCAGGACGGCATTGGCACGGTCGGTGTCGGAGGACATCCTGCTGATTCAGAACGAGACCAACATGCAGGTCGAAGCTGCCGAGATCGCCAAGAAATCCGGGATGAAGGTGATCTATTCCGCCGCCCCTTTCGCGGCGGACGCCGTCAAGGCGGTTCTACCGCATGTCGATTTGCTGATCCTGAACGATATCGAGGCTCGACAACTGGCCACCGCGACGGGGAAATCCGTCGATGCCTTGCCCGTTTCGCAGATTCTCGTCACCCACGGCTCCGAAGGCGCGACCTGGCGGTCGAATGTCACCGGTGAAGAGATACGACGTCCCGCCTTTCCGGTTAAACCGGTGGATACCACCGCGGCGGGCGATGTTTTCTGCGGTTATCTCGCGGCGGCGGTGGATGGCGCCATGCCTGTGAAAAAGGCCTTGGAACTGGCGGCGGCGGCGGCGGCG
>JBCCVK010000033.1:0-11698 GCA_039195495.1 Pseudomonadota bacterium | reverse complement strand
TCTGCCAGGTCGAAGCCGTGGAGACCGCCATCTGGTTGACCGAAGTCGCACCGAAGATCGGCGCCCAGGGCAAGAGGTTGGTCGCGTATCTCAAAGGCGCCAACGAACAGGCCAATCCGGATTTGTTCCGGATGGCGCTGAAGCTGTGTACCGGGGCCGGGAAGACCACGGTGATGGCGATGCTGATCGCCTGGCAGACGGTCAACGCGGTCCGCCGCGGGACCTCCCGTCTCTATACCCGCGGCTTCCTCCTGGTGACGCCGGGCATCACGATCCGGGATCGGTTGAGAGTGCTGCTGCCGAACGATCCGGACAGCTATTACACGTCGCGTGAGCTGGTGCCGCAGGACATGCTGCCCGCTCTGGAGAAGGCGAAGATCGTCGTCACCAACTACCATGCCTTCAGACTTCGCGAACGCATCGAAGCGGCGAAGACCACCCGGCGTTTGATCGAAGGGCGCGGCCCGAAGCTCACGTCGCTGGAAACGGAAGGCCAGATGATCCGCCGGGTGATGCCGGATCTGATGGGCATGAAGAACGTCGTGGTTCTGAACGACGAGGCGCATCATTGCTATCACAAAAGATCTGCGCCCGACGAGGACCTGAAAGGGGAAGCGCGGGCCGAGGCCGACAAGAACAACGAGACGGCGCGGCTCTGGATCACCGGGTTGGAGACGGTGAAACGCAAGCTCGGCGTGCGCGCGGTTTACGACCTCTCGGCCACTCCGTTCTTTCTTCGGGGATCGGGTTACCGGGAGGGGACGCTCTTTCCCTGGACGGTCTCCGACTTCTCGCTGATGGACGGGATCGAATGCGGGATCGTGAAGCTTCCCCGCGTGCCGGTGGCCGACAATATCCCCGGCGAGGACATGCCGAAGTTCCGCAATCTGTGGGATCACATCGGCGGGCGGCTGCCCAAGAAAGGCAGAGGCAAGACGACCGAGACCCTGGATCCGCTGAGCCTGCCCACCGAACTACAGACGGCCCTGGAAGCCTTGTACGGCCACTATGAACGGCTCTTCAAAGACTGGGCCGACGCCGGGATCGAACAGCCTCCGGTCTTCATCGTCGTGTGCAACAACACCGCGACATCGAAACTGGTCCATGATTACATCTCCGGGTTCCATCGCACGCGGGAGGATGGCGCGCCGGTTCTGGAAAACGGGCGGCTGAAGCTCTTCAGGAACTACGACGATCACGGCAACCGCAAGCCGCGCCCACGGACGCTTCTCATCGACTCGGAGCAGTTGGAGTCCGGCGATGCCCTGGACAAGGATTTCCGGGAAATGGCCGCCGACGCGATCGAACGTTTTCGAGGCGAGCTCATCGAGCGCACCGGCGACATCCATGCCGCCGGCAACATCTCGGACCAGGACCTGCTGCGGGAGGTGATGAACACGGTCGGACGCAAGGGCCGTTTGGGCGAATCCATCCGCTGCGTGGTCTCGGTGTCGATGCTGACCGAAGGCTGGGATGCGAATACCGTCACCCACATTCTCGGCGTCAGAGCGTTCGGGACCCAGCTCCTCTGCGAGCAGGTCGTGGGACGCGGGCTTCGGCGCCAATCCTACGATCTGAACGACGAAGGGCGGTTCGACACCGAGTATGCCGACATCCTGGGCATTCCCTTCGACTTCACCGCAAAGCCCGTCATCGCGAAGCCCGGTCCACCCAAATCGACGATCCACGTTCATGCGGTGCGCCCCGATCGGGATGCCTTGGAGATCGGATTTCCGCGGGTCGAAGGATATCGGGTCGACCTGCCGGAGGAACGGCTCACCGCCGACTTCACCCGCGACTCGGTGCTGGACCTCTCGCCGGCCCTGGTCGGCCCCTCGATCACGCGCAACCAGGGCATCATCGGCGTGGGCGTCGACCTCACCCTGGATCACCTCGACGGCATGCGCACCTCCAGCGTCCTCTTCCACCTGACCAGGCACCTGCTCTACAACCAATACCGTGACCCGGGCGCGGCGCCGAAGCTGCACCTCTTCGGGCAGCTCAAACGCATCTGCCGCCAGTGGGTCGACGGCGGATATCTGCGCTGCGTCGGCGGCACCTATCCCGCCCAGCTCATGTACCGGGAAATGGCCGACATGGCTTGCGAGAAGATCAAGGCGGCGATCTCGTCCACCCTGGTCGGCGATCGCCCGATCAAGGCCATCTGCGATGCCTACACCCCCGTCGGGTCCACGTCTTACGTGACCTTCAAGACCTCGAAGGAAACCCGTTGGGCAACGGACCCCGGGAAATGCCACCTCAACTGGGTGATCTGCGACAGCGATTGGGAGGCGGAGTTCGCCCGGGTGGCGGAAGCCCACCCCCGGGTCGTCAGCTACGTCAAGAACCAGAACCTCGGATTCGAGGTGCCCTATGTCATGGGCGGGGCGAAGAAGACGTACATCCCCGACTTCATCGTCCGGATCGATGACGGGAACGAAGACCCGCTCAACCTCATCGTCGAGGTCAAGGGCTACCGGGGCGGGGACGCCAAGGTAAAGGCCGAGACCATGCGCACCTATTGGGTGCCCGGGGTCAACAACCTGAAGAAATACGGGCGCTGGGCCTTCGCGGAATTCACCAAGGTCTATGAGATGGACCGGGAGTTCGCGCAGTTGATCGATGGTCTTTTGAGCGAGGAGTCAGTTTGAGATCATTTCGAATGATCTCAAACGGGATGGTTGCATGGTCAAAAAAACCGGGAATGATCCTCCAATGTCCACCAGCCCGTCAACGGATCTGGTGTTTGAGCTTCGAGGGCGGCAGGTGATGCTGGCCTCTCGGGTGGCGGAGGTATTCGAGGTAGAGACTCGCCAGATCGTCCAGAATGTTAAGAACAACCCCCACAAGTTCCCGGAACGGTATGCCTTCGAGGTCACCAGGGAAGAACTGGAGTCTTTGAGATCATCGGGAATGATCCCAAAACCGGGCCGTGGTGGAAGCCGGGCCCTGCCTTGGGTGGTGACACAGAAAGGTGCGATCCGCCTCGCCACCCTGATGGACGTGCCGAAGGCCATCGAAGCCGCTGATACCTTCGTCGATGTCTTCACCGAGGTGCTTATCCAAGTCTACCGAGGCAAGCGGGACATCGAAATCTCGCAGCCCTCGCGAATCGCCCCCGATGAGGAAGCCACCAAGCAGGCATTCGCCATCCGAAAGGGGATCGCCATTGCTGTCGACGACCTCCTGGACACGGTTGTGGACACCAAGACCAACGCGACGGTGAAGGATGAACTCGGTGAGGTGGCGCGCGGTGTCCGGACCCACCTCAAGGAATGGCTCGACACCCGGAAGGTTCAAAACGACAAGATCGAGGCCGAAACGATCCTGATCCTGGAGCAGGCCCGGGACCTGTATGAGCGACGCCAGGCGGATCTCGAGGGAGCCGCCCTGGATCGGGAAGGCAAAGCCCTTGAGAACATGGAAAGGAAGATCGCCTTGGTCGGGCGGCTCTTGGACATGCACGACCGGCTGGAACCGAACACGGTCGTGAGGATGGTCGGGAGCTATGTGCGCCCGACCCCCGGTGATGCCGCGATGGTCGAACACGAAGACGAGGATGACGCGTAATGGCCCGCAAGCCCAAAGCCCCAACCGAGGTGAAGACCCACCGTCATCAGGACAAACGCCCCAACATTCCCCCGGCGGAGATGGAGCCGTTGATGGCGGAGGAGGACAAGTCGCCGATCCGGGTGGCGTACGCGCGCCGCAACCGCGATCTGGACCCGCAGCTTGTCTGGCGGGGCAAGGATGAGCGGGACTGGTCCGACCTGGTGGTGCAGGCCCCGCCGCTCTACATCCAGGAGAAGGTCCACCCCAAGGTGCTGATCGACGATCTGCTGCGGGAGACGGCGGAACGGAAGGAACAGGAGGCGCCCGACACCCCGGACCTGTTCGGCGATTTCAACGGTCTGCCGGATGCCGAGGCGGCGGCGGAATTCTATCAGCATCAGGCCAACTGGACCAACCGGATGATCCTGGGCGACAGCCTGTCGGTCATGGCGTCCCTGGCCGAGCGGGAAGGGCTGCGGGGCAAGGTGCAGTGTATCTACCTGGACCCGCCATATGGGATCAAGTTCAACTCCAACTTCCAGTGGTCCACCACCAGCCGCGACGTGAAGGACGGCAACGCCAACCACGTGACAAGGGAACCGGAGATGGTGAAAGCCTTCCGCGATACCTGGCGGGACGGCATCCATTCCTATCTGACCTATCTGCGGGACCGGCTTACCGTAGCGAGGGATCTTCTGCATGAGAGCGGAAGTGTCTTCGTTCAAATAGGGGACGAGAACCTTCACCGGGTTCGATCTCTGATGGACGAGGTGTTTGGCGATGAGAATTTTGTAAGTGAAATAAAGTTTAAAACCACAAGCAACCGAACTTCAGAGTTTATTCCGACAGTTTTTGATACAATTTTGTTCTATGCTAAAAACAGATTTCAATTGAAATTCAGACGTCCGCTCCGCCCGAAAGATTATGATGATGTAACAGAAGACTCCTATGGATGCGTTGAAATCAATCAAAATGAGTGGCGAAGATTGTCAAAGTCGGAAAAAAATCAGCCAAAACAGTCCGAGAATATTGGAAAACTGTTTGGGTTGGGTGATTTGACTTCGTCACATGAGTACACAAGAGAACCATTTAACTGGTTCGGTCAGGAATTTGGCACAAAGAAACGATATTGGTCCACTTCTCCCACTGGATTGGAAAGATTGGGAAAAGCAAATCGACTTTGTAACGTCAACGGAACGCTACGTTATAAAAGAATTTTTAGGGACACGTATGTCATAGCACTGGACAACATCTGGAGAGATTTGGGAAGCGGCTCACAAACGGAAGATCGCACCTACGTAGTTCAAACAATTTCCAAGGCTGTAGAACGTTGCATGTTAATGGCAACAGACCCAGGAGACCTCGTGCTCGATCCAACCTGCGGTTCAGGAACGACAGCCTATGTCGCCGAACAATGGGGCCGCCGATGGATAACCATCGATACTTCCCGGGTTGCCCTCGCTCTAGCGCGGGCACGAATTATGGGTGCGAGGTTTCCCTACTACCACCTGCGAGATACTGAAGCAGGGGTACGGAAGGAAGCTGAGCTGAAGCGAGTGCCGCCGTCAGAGGACCGACTTTCAGAAGTTAAACGCGAAGGTCACAAGCCAGATATCCGTCAGGGATTCGTCTACGAGCGCGTTCCACACATCACTTTGAAATCCATCGCCAACAACGCCGAGATCGACGTGATCTGGGATCAGTTCCAGGAGAAGCTGGAACCGCTCCGGCAACGTCTGAACGCCGCTCTGGGCCAATCCTGGGAAGACTGGGAAATCCCCCTGGAGGCGAGCGAGGATTGGTCCGACGACGCCCTTGAGGCCCATGCCGCCTGGTGGGAGCAGCGGATCGCTCGGCAGAAGGAAATCGACGCGTCCATCGCCGCCAAGGCCGATCACGAATACCTTTACGACAAGCCCTATACCGACAACACCAAGATCAGGGTCGCCGGGCCCTTCACGGTCGAAAGCCTGTCGCCCCACCGGACGCTGGCCGTCGATCATGATGACGAGTTGGTCGATACGCTCGACGCGGCCAAGGGGGACCGTGACGCCCCGGGGGAAGAGAGCGATTTCGCCACCATGGTGATGGAAAACCTCAAGACCTCGGGCGTGCAGCAGATGCAAAGGGGCGACCGCATCGCCTTCTCCGCCCTCACCCCCTGGCCGGGAAGGTTCATCGCCGCCGAGGGGCGGTACCGGGAAGGTGAGGACGGGCCGGAACGCCGGGCGGGCATCTTCATCGGCCCCGAATTCGGCACCGTCCAGCGGGCCGATCTGACGGCGGCGGCACGGGAATGCGCCGAGGCCGGGTTCGACATTCTGGTCGCCTGCGCCTTCAGCTATGCCGCGCAATGCACCGATCTGACCCGAATGGGCGCGCTGCCGGTCCTGCGGGCCCGCATGAACCCCGATCTGCATATGGCCGACGATCTGAAGAACACCGGGGCCGGGAACCTGTTCGTGGTGTTCGGCGAGCCGGATATCGACCTGATCCCTGAGGGCGATCAGGTACGGGTGAAGACCAACGGCGTGGACGTGTTCAAGCCGCAGACCGGCGAGATCGAATCGAGCGGCCCCGAGGGCATCGCCTGCTGGTTCATCGACACCGATTACAACGAGGAAAGCTTCTTCGTCCGCCACGCCTACTTCCTGGGGGCTGGCGATCCGTACAAGGCGCTGAAGACCACGCTGAAGGCCGAGATCGACGCCGAGGCGTGGGAGAGCCTGCACGCCGACCTGTCGAGACCGTTCGACAAACCGAGAACGGGCCGCATCGCGGTGAAGGTGATCAACCATCTCGGCGACGAGGTCATGAAGGTGTTCAGGGTGTGACATACGCGGCGGCGATACATGAAGTCTCCGCGCGCCCCGGCCCGCTCATCAAGGGCGGGTCCCTTCCCAACCGGCGTTGACAGGGGAGCAGCGGCAGAGGCGTATCCGCGGCGACGGCCCGCGTCGGGACGGTCCTGCCCTTGTACGCGTTGGGTCTTTTTTGAACGCGTGACCCGTGCGGTGCACGAAGGCCCGGACAGTGCGGTCATCCACCTTCAAGCCACGCCTCCATGCGCGCCTGCGATCTTGCGCGGCGGATGCCCACCTGTACCGGCGGGCGCGCCATCGCGCGTTCACGCAAATTCATCGAAAGCGCGCGACCCACTGCTCGACCCGCCATCTTGGGATCGGCCACGGTGCACCGGCGAAATGAACGCCCGTGCCCCCCATCCAATTCAAACCGAAAGCATCACGCTCCAGCGGGGAAAATCCTGCACGCTGGGATACATATGGCCGTCTCGTCGCGGCGGGTGCGGACAGCCCGCCCAGGCTAGCGTCGTGTATTTAGATCGTGCAGTAAGCGGCCGTGTCTTCGGGTTTCTTCAACCACTTCACCAAACGTTCGGATGCCTTTGCCCTCTAGCAAATGTATCAGCTTGACATAGGCTTCGGCGGTTGCCTGCGCGTCGCCGAGGGCCGTGTGACGCGCGTGCGCCGGTATGGTGATCGAAAGACGATCGCAAAGTGCGTCCAGTGAATGCGTTTCAGTCGTACCGAAAACCACTGCGGACAAAAGCACCGTATCGAGCACCGGGTGGTTCCACTCGACACCCATTTCCGATTGGAAGCGGCGCAGAAGTCCGATGTCGAACGGCGCATTATGGGCGACGAGCACCGCATCCCGCGCGAAATGGTGAAAGGCGCGACCCGCCGTGCCGATATCGGGCGCACCCGAGACGTCGGCATCGGTAATTCGATGGATACGGGTGGAGGCGGGTGGGATGGCGCGGCCTGGATCCACGTAGGTATTCACCGCTTCCCCCGTGACGATCCGGCCATTCAGAATCCGAACGGCGCCGAGTTGCACGATCGCGTCCTTCTCGACGGAGAGGCCGGTGGTCTCCGTATCGAAGACGACACAGCAAATATCACGCAGGGCGGTTGCGTTGATCTCGATTGTCTCATCGGTATCGATCAGACCGAAATCAAAGACCAGCGGACGTGACCCCAACGGCTGTTTCGCGGCCGCTTTCGGGTCGATGAGGAGCATGTGACAATCGCTGCCCAAGACCTTCAGCCTGGCGTCAAATCTATGCGCGCGCGTGATGTCCGGCAGCTCAAACGCCACATCGGTTGTCGAGGTCTTCAACCGCTCCAGCGCCTCCGAAAAGGGAAGCATGTCGAAATAGTCCGAAATCGGCGCCTTGAGGCGCGGCGGCGCAATCTGTGACAAGACCGTGGCGGCCTGGCCGTCGTAAAGCACGATCTCCTGCGATGGGTTCAGAAGGATCGTCGCAACGGGGATTTCGGTGAGCAGTGACACAAGCCGTTCACCGTCGGTTTTCAAACGCTGTGTTTCCTCGGCCACGCGCGCGGCGGTGTCCATCACCGTCTTGCTGAGAGCGCCGGAGACGGCGCTGACGGCAGGCGCCAGATCACCGAGATAGCGCGCGGATTCGGCATCAATCGGGCCTTCCAGACCGGAATGCGCGCGCAGGCGCAGATCGGTTGCCAGCTTGTCGATGGGCTTTGCGACATGTTCGTCGAAAAGAAGCCAGATGGCGACGGCGAGACCTGTGTTCGGAAAGACGAATACGACGAATGCCGTTACGAAGGGCAGGGCGGGGGTCGTTTCCCCGGCACGGGACCAACCGAGATATAGCGCGCCGCCCGCCAGCGCCGCCGCCGCCGCCGCCAACAGGCAGAAAAACAGGAAAATACGAAAGCGCAGGCTAAGACGGGCAAACATGCTAGGTCTTGCATATCAATTTCAAGATCGGGTCGCCCACGGGCATGCGCTGCCAGATGGCGTCGGTGACCGTGCCATCCGCCGAAAAGGACGCGCCGTCGATCAACAGGGCGGACCGCGCGGTCGCGCAATCGAAAAGCATCGGCGCTTGATTGACGGGCGACCAGCGACTGAAGAAATAGATATCGGCCAGACGTTGATCCGGAAGGTTTTTGTTTCGTCGTGCGGTGCCTGTGTCTACGGCGGAAAAACGTTTGGTGTAGGGCCAGACCAGCGTCCACGGGCGCAACCAGCTTTCCTCTTGCACAGTCATGGCGATTTCGACGCCCTCGGGCAGACGTTCCGAGATGCGGTCGAACCAAGTGTATTCGTGCGAGATCGTCATGCCGATCATTCCGGCCCCGGCCGCTACGGGCATCATCCATTTCGGCAACCGGCGACCGGTGAGCATGTTGAGAAGCAACACGACCCCGGCGCAGGCAATTCCGGCAAAGATCGTGCCGATGAGTTCTATGAACATGACCCTAACCCAGTGTCCCTTTTCCCGACCCCGCCGCGGATTGCATGGTTTTGACGATGACAAAGGCATCACGCAGATGGCTTCGCTCGAAGTCGGACAGCGCCGAAGGGTCAAAGTAATTGCCGGGTTTTTCGCCTGCCTTTATCTGTGCCGCCTGATGTTCCAAACGCATGGTCGCAATAAGGTCGTAGGCGTCCAGAAGATCCGCCCCTCCCGTCTTGGACAGGACACCCGCCTCCATCGCCGCCTCGAGACGTGCGCGGGTGTTTACGGGCCTGAGCCGCGCCTGCAATGTATAAATGCGGCCCAGATCAACCACCGGGACAACCCCGTTATGCTTGAGGTCGAGCTGATTGCGATGCTCGCCCGAGCGGATTGTGGCGAGACCCCGCAGAAGCCCCAGGGGCGGCTGGTGTTTCAGGGAATTGGAAACCATATGCGCGGTAAAGATCGAATTCGCCGAAGCCTGCCTGAGCGTGGCCGCCTGCAGGTCGGCGAAAAGGCTGCTCTCCCCGCCGATTGGGCGCAGATCAAACATGACCGAGGCCAGCATCCGCGCTTCGGGGTTCGGTTTTGCAATCCAGTCCTCGAAATAGGTCCGCCAGACCGCGAGCGGCTGGCACCATCGCGGGTTCGTCGCCATCATGTCCCCCGGGCAACGAAAGTAACCGCAGGTTGCCAGCCCGTCGCTCACGTATTTCGCAAGCGCCGCGAAATATAACCGATGGGCTTCGGTCGCGTCATCCGACAGGATCAGGCAGTTGTCCTGATCGGAGATGCCGGTCTGCTCCCGGCGCCCTTGCGACCCGCAGGCCAGCCAAAGATAAGACACCGGTGGTGGGCCCAAATGCGCCTCGGCCAATGTCAGAAGGCGCCGGGTTACAGTATCGGCGATATCGGTGATCAGGCGGGTGACAACATCGTGTCGGTTGCCGGCTTCCACCAATTGCACAAGCAGTGCGGGAATTTCCGCCGTGGCGCGCGCCATTGCCGCGGCATCCCCCGCCTTCGCGACACGTCCCACCAGATCGGCAGAGGACAGGGCCTGCGCGCGGGTCAGGTCGGTCTGGGTCACGATGCCGACAAGCCGGGAACCATCTACAATGGGAACGTGGCCAATCCCGCGTTCCACCATCAGATGCAGAACATCGATCACAAGCGCCCTGGGGCCAAGTGTCAGCGGATCGGTCGTCATGACGGTGGACACCCGCCCTGCCGGGTCCGCGCCCTTGACCAGGATCCGGCTGTTCATGTCGCGCAGCGTGACAATGCCGTGAAAACCCGACGCATCGGCGACGCAGATCGATGAGATTTGCGCCTCGTGCATCCGGGCTGCGGCCGCCCGGATCATGGTATCGGGGGGGCATACCACCGGATCACGGGTCATCAGCTGTTCGACCGACATCGTGGTCAGATCGTTCCGATCCGATCTGGGCGGGCGGCGGCGATCAAAAAACTTCGCGACAGTCGGTTGAGTGTCGATCAGCGCGAAGAACGCCGACGCCGGCATCACGATCAACGTAGCATCCACCGTAACACGGGCGGTGCGGCCAATGGCCTCTTCCCGCAGAAGCGCGCGTTCGCCAAAGGAATTGCGGGCGCCGAGGATCGAGAGCTGGACATCGGTATCGTCGGTGATCTCTACCTCACCCTTTGCAATGATATAGAGACTCTCGGCCTTGTCCCCGATGTCAAAGACCGTATCTTCCGCCGCATAGTCGCGCGCCTCGCAAGCATCGGCGAGGGCCGCAAGATCGGCATCCGTCAGACTGTCATAAGGGTGAACGGACGCCAGGAACTGGGTCAATACCGCCGGGAGGGGCATATCACGGGCCTTCGTGCAAGATGTCCTGCCCAGCGTGGGCTGGGCAGGACGGGATTAGAATGTCAAGCACGGCGGCAATCATGCATGCAACGGTGCCTCATGCGTCTCAATGACCCTCGACCGCACCGCCTGCACCGCGGGGGATACGCACGCTTTGCACCAGCTCCTTGATCTCCTGCGGGGTCTCCTTGGTCATGCTGGAGACCACATAAGCCACCGCGAAGTTGACCGCCGCGCCAATCGCGCCGAACGAGGTCGACTTGATCGAACCCAGCAGCGGATCGGCATCGGTGAAGGAATTGGTGTCCGGGATAAAGAACCACCCCTTGTGCAGGAAGATGTAGAGCAGTGTCACCACCAGGCCGGCAAGCATGCCCGCGACCGCCCCCGAATTGTTGATGCGGGTCGAAAAGATGCCCATCATCAGCGCGGGGAAGATCGAAGCCGCCGCCAGTCCGAAGGCCAGCGCCACGGTCTGCGCGGCAAATCCGGGCGGGTTCAGCCCCAGAAGAACCGCCACCACGATCGCAGCCGCCATCGAAAGACGCGCCGCCATCAGCTCGGATTTTTCTGACATGCTCGGGATCAGTTGACCTTTGAGCAAGTCGTGCGAGACCGCCGAGGAGATCGCAAGCAGCAGACCCGCCGCCGTGGACAGGGCCGCAGCGAGACCACCCGCGGCCACCAACCCGATCACCCAGCCCGGAAGACTCGCAATCTCGGGGTTGGCCAGCACCAGGATGTCGCGGTTGAAGTTGGTCAGTTCGTTCCCTTCCCAACCATTGGCTTCCGCCTTGGCCTGCAGATCGGCATTCTTATCGTTGTAGTATTGGATCCTGCCGTCACCGTTTTTGTCTTCCCAATCGAGAAGACCGGTCTTTTGCCATGTTTCCATCCAGGCGTATTCGGGATCGTTTTCGATCTGCTCGACGCTTACCGCCGCCCCATCCGTGCCATTGGGCCACATCAGCTCGGAGATGTTGAGGCGCGCCATGGCCCCCACCGCAGGGGCGGTCAGATACAACAACGCGATGAAAACCAGCGTCCAACCGGCCGAC
>JBCCVK010000032.1:0-11712 GCA_039195495.1 Pseudomonadota bacterium | reverse complement strand
CCATCAAGGGGATCCACATGCGTTCGTGCCCATCACATCTTCCAGCGCAGCGTGCGACGCGAAATGAAGCGCATCCTTGAAGAGGCCGAGTCGATCGGACCGGGATGATCCTTCTTCGAATACCATGATCCTATGCCGTATTCGGCCACTCCATCGGATGCTTGCGCCTTCTCCATTGACTGTTGCATAAACCGACCGGTTGGTCAATAATGCTGTGATAAATCCTGATCCGGCAATATCCGTTCGCACATGTCCGCGTCGATCATAGGAGCGCCTTCAATGACTGTCCGGGAAATTTCCAGTTTTGCAGCAGGCCGATGGGTTGGTCCAGGTGGTGGCGCGCGCATGGTGCGATCGGCCGTCACGGGCGAGGTTATCGGACAGGCGGGCAGCGACGCGTTGGATACGCGGGCGATGCTGGATTATGCGCGTAGCCTGGGGGGCCCCGCGCTGCGCGAGATGACGTTTCACCAGCGTGCCAGGATGCTCAAGGCGCTTGCGTTGCATTTGTCGCAGCACAAACAGGCGCTTTACGATCTGTCATTCGAAACAGGTGCGACACAATCTGACAACCTGATCGATATCGACGGGGGGATCGGAACGCTCTTCGTTTTTGCGACCAAGGGGCGGCGCGCGTTTCCGGACGCTCGTATCTATCTCGACGGAGCGGTGGAGCGGCTGTCACAATCCGGTACGTTCTTGGGACAGCATGTCTGTACTCCGCTGCGGGGCGTAGCGGTGCATATCAACGCGTTCAACTTCCCCGTATGGGGCATGCTCGAAAAACTCGCGCCCACGCTTCTGGCGGGGGTGCCGGCGATCGCGAAGCCGGCCACCGCCACCGGTTATGTGGCCGAACAGGCGGTACGGATCATGCTCGAAAGCGGCTTGTTGCCCAAAGGCGCGCTTCAACTCGTCTCGGGCGGTCTGGGCGATATGCTCGACAATCTGACGCATCAGGATGTGGTAAGCTTTACAGGTTCCGCGGAAACCGCCCTCAAACTTAAATCCGCCCCTCACATTCTTGAAAACTCGATCCGGTTTTTGGCCGAGCAGGACAGCTTGAATGCCTCGATCCTTGGTCCCGATGCCGTACCGGGCACGCCGGAGTTCGATCTTTTCGTTAAGGAGGTGCAGCGCGAAATGACCACGAAGGCGGGGCAGAAATGCACCGCCATCCGCCGGATCCTGGTGCCGGACGCTTTGGTTCAGCCTGCGATCGAGGCGATCGGCGCAAGTCTCGATAAGACGGTGATCGGCAACCCACGCGATGCGGCGACGCGGATGGGCGCCCTGGCCTCGAACGGACAGAAGATCGACGTATTGCGAAAAGTCGCTCTGATCGCCCGGGAGGCCGAGCGGGTTTATGGAGACCCGGAGAATTTCACGGTCGCGGGCGCCGATGCGGCAAAGGGGGCGTTTCTGCCGCCGATGCTGTTCCATTGCGCTGACCCGGACACCGCGCGGATCGTGCATGACGTTGAAGCGTTCGGCCCCGTGGCAACGATCATGCCCTATCACGATCTGGACCATGCGCTCCGTCTTGCGAACCGTGGCGGTGGAAGCCTCGTGGCCTCGGTGATCACCCATGACCCGGACGTGGCGCGTCGGGCGGTTTTGGGGGCCGCCTCTCACCATGGGCGGCTTTATTTCAACAATCGCGACAGCATGAAGGAAAGCACCGGTCACGGCTCTCCCTTGCCGCATATGATCCACGGCGGGCCCGGTCGCGCCGGCGGCGGCGAGGAGATGGGTGGCGCGCGTGGCGTGATGCATTACATGCAGCGTACAGCCGTTCAGGGCAGCCCGGATCTTCTGTCGGCAATTGGTGAGAAATGGGTGCCCGGGGCCGCGGAAAAGACGGGCGCGGCCCATCCGTTCACGCGCAGATACGGTGAATTGGAGATCGGCGAGACCCTTCATACGCAAGCGCGCACCGTCACCATGGAGGATATCGAACATTTCGCGGATTTCACGGGCGATACGTTCTACGCGCATATGGACCAGGAAGCGGCGGCGCGAAATCCGTTCTTCCCTGGCCGTGTGGCGCATGGTTACCTGCTCATCAGCTTTGCGGCGGGACTCTTCGTGGACCCCGGCGAAGGCCCGGTTCTTGCCAATACGGGTCTGGACAACTTGCGCTTCATGAAACCGGTAAAAGCGGGTGAGGCGATCCGCGTGCGCTTGACGGTGAAACAGAAGACGCCGAGAACGGACAAATATGGCGAAGTCCGCTGGCACGTCACCCTCACGGATCGGGAGGGGGATCCGGTCGCGGAATACGAACCTCTCACAATGAACGCGTATTGATCTCCATGGGTGTTTCGATGCGTGACGTGGGGGATATCTTGCATCCGGCCTGTCCGACCATTTCCAGGCTCAAGGAAATTGGTCCGGTAAAGGTCTGGTCGCTGCTGGTCACGGTCTTCGGGGATCTGGCCTCCGCCCATGACGGGCATCTCAGCGGCGCGCAGCTTACCCGTCTCTTCGAGGCGATGGGCATCCGCGGAGAGGCGTTGCGGGTGGCGTTGCATCGCCTTCGCAAGGAAGGCTGGATCATTTCCGAACGCCGCGGGCGCACGAGCGATTATTCGATGAGCGCCAAGGGGCTGTGGGAAACGGCCGCCGCGCGGGCAAGGGTCTATCGCGGGCCCGACGAGGGACCTTGCCGTTGGCACTTGCTGCTGACCCGAGGCGCCGTTCCGGAAGGCGCGATCCGGTTGCGCAATGGTGCGGCTCTGCGGCCCGCCGGTTCGCCCCCCGCCTGCCCGGACGCCTGGGTGATCCCCATGTCTGTCGGAGAGGTCCCGGAATGGGTGGCCGAAGATATTCTGCCTCGGGGGCTGACCGATGTGGCAACCGACCTGGTGGCGGTCTTGCAGAGCCGCGATGATCCTCCAAGCCAGGTCGGCGGGCCTTACCAACGGATGGCGGAACGTATCCTCATCCTGCACCAATGGCGGCGGCTGGCCCTGCGCGAAGGGACCTGGCTGATGATGTCCCTGCAACCGGAGGGGGTCGTGGCCCAGTGCTGCACCGCCGTTCAGCGGGCATTGGCGGACATGCCCGTTGCCGCGTTGCCGTAAGACGCACGGGTACCGGATTTTCCTTGGATCGAAGGTCTTCCGGTCCGGCGGCTGAATACGCCGTCCGCGTCGACGGCCGCCCGTGGTCTTCCCTCCGGAAGCGTCTGACACCCGGCGATTGGCCGGCCTCGGGGGCGTTCATCCCGCCGGTCGGCAATATACCCATGTTTCCCTGACCTTCCCCCTGCCGCGCAATCAGATGCAGTTTTCCAGCAGCGCGATTTCCTCGGGCGTCAGTTCGAACAGATCGTAGACGATGGCGTCGATATGCGCTTCGGCCTGCGCGATCTTAGCGCCGAGGCGGGCGGTTTCCGCGCGGTCGCGGGTGATCCGGTCTTCCCAGTCGGAGCGTTCGGAGAGCGGAATGTCGGCCTTGAACGTCTTTTTCACCTCGGCCCGGAAGGCGGCGAAATCGGGCAGGATCCACCACTCCCTGAGCCTGGTCGTCAGCTTCGGCTGCCGCCCCGGCGGGCAGAGATCGGGAATGCGGCGCCTGAGCGCGGTCTGGAGTTTGAACCTTTGTTCCGCTGTCTGCTGTGCCTTTGTCGAAAGCGCCTCAAGCGAGGACCGAGCTTGTGCGGACATGTCGGGAATTGGGAGCATCTCGACGAACTGGTTTTTCATGCGAAAATAGCCACCCCTGAAAACAGTTGCGGTTCCGACGAAGAAAAACCAAGCCACGCGAGAGTTGAGCAGCGCCAGCAGGGCCAAGTCCGAAGACGGTATCAGAAAAGTAGTGGCCTCTTGGTAGAACCCATTCGGTTCGAAGGAAAACGGGCCGCGATTGCATACCTCTATATAGGCAATTTTCGGTGCCTCAAATGCCGGAACATAAGCTCCTGGGCCTGTTGAAGCTCAAACCATTCCTGCTTGGTCGCCCGCTTCTCCAGTTGCTCTTTGAACGGGAACAGCCAGTCTCGGATCGCCGGATAGCGGTCTATGTCGATCCGGTTCTTCGGAATATACAATATCCAGTTGCCTTGCGACTCCACACGCCAACGGGTCAATTCATTGCCCTTGAGCAATGGTTTCAGCAACTCGGCGGATCGTGGATCTTCGGCGCACAGCCGCTCCTTGGTGGGCATGTCGATCACGAAGGCGGCGTTCAGACCGGTCTTGATACCGTAAAGCGGCGATCCATAAACCTCTTTCAGCGCCTTGCGCCCGGTCCTGATCTTCGTACGCAGTGCCCTGAGCGTGGGGTTTTCCAACTCCCACGATCCGGCCCCAGGGCGGATTGCGGATAAGGGCCCTGCGCGGCTTCCCAACCGGCAAGGAAGTTGGTGTCGGGAAGCGCGTCCACCTTCCAGAAGCGCAGTTCATGATCCTTTGGCGCCCCCCCCGCGCCGCATGATCAGGATCGCGGGATAGGTCGTCACGCCCTCGAACACCTGCAGATCGCCGAAGTCGACCACGCTCTCGATCGTCGCCTCGCGCAGCAGGTATTCGCGCAGGGGCCTGCCCGATCCGGTCTTGAAGAAGGTGTTCGAGGAAATATAGCCCAGGCGCCCGCCCGGTTTCAAAAGGCGTAGGCCGCGCTTGTAGAAGTAACAGTAAAGATCGGCTCGATCGGACACGACTTCGTAGCGGCTTTCCAGATAGGGTTTCAGCACATTCAGAAACTCCATGCGCACATAGGGCGGATTGCCCAGCACCACGTCGAATCCGCCCTCGGCGAAGACATCTGCAAAGGCGGTTTCCCAGGTGAAGGCATGGTCGAGATAGGCGAAGTTGCTGTCTTCGATCAGACTGTCGCCCACCCGGATGCTGCCCGACAGGCTGTCCAGCACCTTGCCGCGCCGCGCGGTCTTGATCCAGAGCGACAGTTTGGTGATCTCGACGCTCTCGGCGTTCACGTCCACGCCGAAAAGGTTGTTCGCCAGGATTTCGCCGTCCGGCACGTATTCCAGCAGATCCCCGTAATGTTCGGCGCGCGGCAAAAGCTCCTTGATCTTGTCGTTCACGCGCGTCAGCTCGGCCTTCATGAAATCGAACGCCATCACCAGGAACACGCCCGACCCGCGGGCGGGATCGACGATGCGCAGCGTGCGCAGCCGGTCGCGATAGGCTTGCCACGCTTCCAGTTCGGCCGATTTCCGCCGCCAGGGTTTCGGCGACGATGAACCGGGCGATATAGTCGGGCGTGTAGACGACCCCGTCCCGCTTGCGCCGCCCGGTCGTGCCGGTGGCCTTTTCCGGCTCTTCCTCCTCACCCCGGGCAATGGCCTGCAGGCGTTCCACATCCGCGATGGATTGCTCGACGATATGACCCAGGATGGTGACGGACACTTCGGATGCGAAGTCGTATTCGCCCAGGGTCTTGAACCCCTCGCAAATGCCGTCGGGCAGATCGAGACCATTGATCGCCGCATCGGGCCGGAACAGCCCGCCATTGTACCGGGGTATCTTCAGCGCGTCGCTGCCCAGGTCGATGGCGCGGAACAGACCCTTGAAATTCTCTCAGATCGGGCGCGGGTTGTAGGGATCGCGTGCGGTGAAGGCGTCGGTCAGCGTATCGCTGGGCGAGAGGCCCGTGTCTTCGGCGAAGGCGATGAACAGCACGCGGTCGAGGATCTTCTGCGCCAGCGCGATCGCCTCCAGCGGCGCGATCGCCTCGCCGGTCTCCTGTATCGCCTTCAGCAGCTTCAGGCGCAGCGTCTTGTAATCCTGATAGAGCTTGCCGGTGATATCCTCGTCTTCGCGGCGGCTTTCCTTCAGCAGATCGAGCGTGCGGCCCGACAGCAGATTGTCCGCCGACAGAAGCAGCATGAACCGCGCATATTCCTCGGGGTCGATGAGGCGGTCCAGCCGGAAGGTTTCATAGGCGGTGGTCCCCTCCCCGAACCCGTAAAGCCTCGGCTCGATCATGTTGGACATCAGAACCCATTTCACGCCCCGCGCGTTCATGGCGTATTCCCGCGCCTGCTGCACCGGGCTCTTGTTCCGCCCCGGCATGATCGCATCGAGGTCGCGGGTCCCCGCGCCCTTCAACTCGAACGGAGCCAGGATCTCCGGGGTCTTGCCGCCGAAGCGGCTGAGGGCCAGATCGACGCTGCCCCTGAGGATCGTCTTTTCCGAGACGATGGTATAGTCGGCCCCATCGGCGGCGCCGGTGTAGCCGAGAATGGTCTGGGCGATCTTCGACTTGAATTCGCCGTGAAGCTCGATCTCCCCCAGCTTGTGGGCACGGCCATCTCGGATCAGTTCGGCCCAGGCATTCAGGGTGTTCAGGTGATTTTCGGGCAGCGCCGCGGGGTCGATGTGCCGCGCCGGGGCCTTTTCGTTGAAAAGGGTCATGCGCAAACGTCCATTCCGGCACTGCAAGTGGTTGCCGGCTATTCGGTGTTATGGAGGCGTCCGATACACCCCCGGATGACCGCCATGCCACCCGTTCGTCGGCATCGGTCTTCGTCGCTGGAAAGGCCGTGCGGATCGCGCCATCGCCGGTCAACGCCAAACCGGGGTGTTTCAAGATTTCGGGCGCGTTAGGGAGATGTCCGCCACGATTCTTCACACAATGTCCGATGAAATCAATAGCCCATCCCGGCTGGAATATCCGGTCGGTCAGGCATGTTGCCCTTTCGATGAGAACGGCGCATCCTTGCGCCTTGCCGGCTTAAATCAGTGCCCCCGCAGGCGTCAGCGCGGTCGCACCCCCAAGATATGGCGTCAGTTCCTTGGGAAGCTCGACCGAACCGTCGGCGCGTTGCCCGTTCTCCAAAACCGCGATCAATGTGCGCCCCACGGCCAGACCCGATCCGTTCAGCGTATGCAAAAAGCGTGGTTTGCCGCCCCCGGTCGGCTTGAAACGCGCATTCATTCGCCGCGCCTGAAAGTCCCCCGTGGTCGAAATCGAACTGATCTCGCGATAAGCGCCCTGTCCCGGCAGCCAGACCTCGATGTCGTGGGTACGCCGCGCCCCGAAGCCCATGTCGCCGGCGCACAGCGTCACGGTGCGATAGGGCAGATCCAGCCGTTCCAGAATGTCCTCGGCCCAGCGCAGCATGCGCTTTTGCTCTTCGTCGGAGTCGTCGGGATGCGTGATCGAAACCATCTCGACCTTCTCGAACTGATGTTGACGCAGCATGCCGGTGGTATCGCGCCCCGCGCTGCCTGCCTCGGAGCGAAAGCAGAGCGTGTGCGCCACCAATCGGACCGGCAGCACCGCCTCCGCCAGCACCTCATTCGCCACCGAATAGGTAAGCGCAACCTCCGAAGTCGGGATCAGCCATCGCCCATCGGTGGTCTGATAGCTGTCTTCGCCGAATTTCGGTAATTTATCGGTGCCGTACATCGCTTCGGCGCGCACCAGCACGGGGGGCTGCATTTCGGTCAATCCATTCACGCCGGTATGAATATTCAGCATGAACTGCGCCAGTGCCCGGTGCAGTTGCGCCATGACTCCCTTCAAAACCACGAAACGGCTGCCCGAGAGTTTGGCGGCCGTGACGAAATCCATGCCCGGATGCGCGCCCGCGATCTCGTAATGCTGTCCGGGGGTGAAATCGAAATGCCGGGGCGTGCCCCAGCGGCTGACCTCGATATTGTCGTCCTCGTCCTCGCCATCCGGCACATCCTCGGCCGGAAGGTTGGGAATACGTGCCAGCAAGTCGGTCAGCTTGGCATCTTCGATTCTGGCCTGTTCGTGCATTTCGGCCGCTTCGGCCTTCTTCGTGGCCATCAGCGCGCGCAGATGCTCGAACGCGGCCGTATCGCCTTCGGCTTTGGCCGCACCAATCTTCTTGCTGGCCGCGTTCTGTTCCGCCTGCGCCGTCTCGGCGGCCAGAATCCTGGATCGGCGCGCCTCGTCGACGGCCAGCACCTGTGCGGAAACGGCGCTCAACCCGCGGCGCATCAACGCCGCATCGAAAGCCTGCGGATTTTCGCGGATCGCGCGGATATCGTGCATGGATCGGATTCCCCTGACTCGATGATGGCGATATGCACGATTTTTTCATGAAGGGATAGGGTGGCCGGCATTTCGGACATGTTCCGGTCCGCGTTCTTGCCGCGCTTGTCAGCACCGGCCCGAACCCGGGCTCCATCGCGGCCTCGGCGGTCCCTGCTCGACTTGGAAATCGGCATGTCCGGCCTCGAGGCGACGAAATAAGGGCGATCGTTGAGGCCGGGTCTGATCCGGCCGGTGTCCCCGAAATGCGTGAGAGCACGATGAGCCGCGGTCCGGTTCGACCGGCTCATGCGCATAAGTCACCCGGCATCCCCGGCGCATGGCGCGGGATCCGGCCCGGAACCTGAAGACAGCGGCGTGCGGAGCCCGATGATTTCCCGTTGCCGAAACGGTCCTTTCATGAAGTGTTCGGTGCCAGAGCTCCTTACGGTCCTCGATATCGCACCATTCAAGTGGCCGATCCTCTATCCGGGCTGTTCACGTCTTGATCCGTGTCGTCGAAATGGTCCGCGAAAACCTCCAAGAGTTTGTTTTTCAAAACTTTCCCCGTCGGTGCCGCAGGCAAACCGGTGGTGATGATTATCCGGCTTGGCCGTTTGTATCCCGTCAGACGCTTGGCGGCGAAAGCATGCAAGGTTTCGGCCGTCAGTTCCTGCCCCTCAGCCACTTGCACAAAGGCAAGCACCTTTTCATCGCCCTGCACCTTATGGCCGATCACGGCCGATTGCATCACTTGCGGATGATCGTTCAGCACCGCCTCGACTTCAGGGGGATAGACATTGAACCCGCCATGTATGATCAATTCCTTGCTTCGTCCGAGAAGATTGAGAAATCCGCGTTCGTCGATCCAGCCCAGATCGCCTGTACGCATCCATCCTTCTGCATCGAACGTTCTCGCAGTTTCATCGGGATTGCGATAATATCCTTTCATCACGTTCGGGCCGCGCACCAACACCTCTCCAGTGCCGTCGCCCGTCGTCGTCTCGTCAATGCGCACTTCGACCCCCGGCAGGGGCGGGCCGACCGAAACGTCGGGATCCCCGATCGCATTCCGGGTCGCGCATATGCCGGCCGCGGTTTCCGTCATGCCGTAACCGTTTTGAACCGCTACGCCATAAAATGCCTCGGCCTTGCGTTTCCACCACCGGTCCAAAGGCGCCGCTCCGGATGAGACATAACGCAAGGTGTGATCGTGCAGCCGGTCGCTCCCCTGTTCCTTGACATGTTCCATTAACAATGCGTGCATCCGCGGCACCGCCGAAAGCAGGGTGACGCCGTCTTTTAATGCCGCCTGAAGCTTCGCGGCGATGAACCGCGATTCCAGCCTGACCGCGGCTCCCGCATAGATCGCCGCAACGACGACCGACACCAGCCCGAAGACGTGGGTGATCGGCAATACGCCGTAGATCAGATCGTCGGGCGTCATCTCGCGCAGCCGGGCGGACGACATGCCTCCGGAGCGCATATTCGCATGGGTCAGCATCACCCCCTTGGGGGCGCCGGTGGTGCCGGTCGTGTAAAGGATCACCGCCACGTCCGCCTCCGCATCTGAAGTGCCGTTTCGAATTTTGAGATGCAGGTTGCCGAAGCTTCCGGCGATCGGTGAGGCGCCCATGCGTCTGGCATGCTCCGCGGCATCCGGTGAGGCGTCGGACGTCAGAATGATCGCCGCGGGCTCGGCATGATCCAGAACACGGCCGATTTCGGTTTCGGTCTGGCGCGCGTTGAATGGAATCACTGTCGCACCCAATCGCGCGCCGGCAATCAGAACCGCAACGACCGCCGCACAGTTTTCGGCGAGAAGGAGAATCTTATCGCCCGGCTCCATTCCCGCGTCGCGCAGAATCAACTCGACATCCCCGGCGGCGTCAGACAGTTCGGCAAATGTCCATCCTGCCCCGCCATCGTCGCTGAACGCGTGCGCATCCGGGCGTGTCGCCACCTGAAAATCCAGAAATTCATGCCATCGCGCAATCACTTTTCGTCTTTCCCCCCATTGCCATGTCGTCCAGCCGCGGCAGTGCGACCAACGCTTCCTTCTTGATCCTTTCGATGATCACCTCGGGATTTTCAGGGCGTGCCACCCCGACGGTGGTTTTCTTCGCCGAGGGACGGATCATGCTTCGGCCCCTGCCGGCGTCCACCGGTCCACATGCGGCGGATTCTTTCCGTCCGGCGCCATGCGTGGTCCGCCGCCCGACGACCAGAGGATGGTCACGAACACGCCATGTCCCGTGCGCGATGCGCGCGGCGGTCATACGGCCCGTCGGGTCCCGCATGCCGATATGCGGCACCGACGCCCGGTTATCGGCCGGCGCCGAGCGCAATGAATCGCTCCAGATGGTAATCGGTGTCGCCCAAACGATGATCGGTCATCACGATGCGCTTGGCCATATGGGCCAATTCGTATTCCTGCGTCATCGCGATACCGCCATGCATCTGGATCGCCTCTTCGGCAACCAGGCGACCGGTACGACCAATGAGGTTTCGCGCCGCGCTGATTTGCCTGTCACGCCGGGAAAGGGGCGCGGCCAGATGACCTGCCGCTCCGATCACGGCCGATCGGGCCTGTTCCAGTTCGATCAGCAGATCGGCCATGCGGTGTTGCAAAGCTTGAAAAGTGCCGATCGGCCGGCCGAATTGTTTGCGCGTGGTCAGGTATTCGCGTGTCAAGGCGGCAGCGGTTTCCATCGCGCCCAGGGCTTCGGCGGCAAGAGCCACGTTCGCCGCGGCGGTCGCATCGTTGAGCGGCCCCCATCCCGCGCCTGCTGCGCCGAGCCGCGCGGAGACCTTCAGGATTACGTTGTCAAGCGTCACCTCGGCTGCACGGCCCCCTCCGAACATCGGATAGCCCGTCATCGAGACGCCCGCCGCATCCGTCGGGACGAGCACCAGCGAGATCCCTTCGGCGTCATCGGCCGATCCGGCTTCGCGAACGGACACGATCAGATGATCAGCCGCCTCGGCATTGACCACCACCGCCTTGCGCCCGTTCAGAACGAGCCCGGATGCCTTCGCCGTCAGCGTGGTTTCCACACGGGTGAGGTCATAGCGACTGGCCGGCTCGCCATGTGCCAAGGCCAGATGCACGCGTCCGGCGATCACGTCCTCGACGATTCTTTTCTGCCCTTCCGTTCCCAGGGCCGCGATCAGCCGGCCGCCTAGAACGGCGGTATCCAGAAACGGCTCGACCACCCCGGCGCGGCCAAGCTCTTCGAACACGACGGCAATGTCGAATCCAGTTCCGCCAAAGCCGCCTTCGTCATCGCCGAACAGCGCGCCGATCACCCCCAACGCCGCCAGTTCACCCCAGATCTCGGCGCTTAGCCCCGCATCCGAAGCGATGATCGCGTTTCGACGCCCCGTGGTGTAACGGTCACGCAGATAACGCCGCAGGGTGTCCTGCAACATTTGCCGTTCTTCGGTCAGGTCGAAATTCATCGCCGTTCCCCCAGAACGGTCTTGGCGATGATTCCGCGCTGGATCTCGTTGGAGCCGCCGAAGATGGAGAGCTTGCGATTGTTGAAATACTGCGCCGCCAGCGGACCGGCGTAATCCGGCCCGACGGGCGGTCTGTTGTCGCCCTCGATCCCCTCGGAGGGAAAGGGCATCGCATAAGGTCCCGCCGCGCGTCGGGCAAGATCGTTGATCTCTTGCCGGATGACCGTGCCTTTTATCTTCAGCATCGAGCTTTCGACCCCCGGCGCCTGTCCCGCT